>JAAYJM010000047.1 GCA_012522895.1 Ignavibacteria bacterium | reverse complement strand
GTATAGTTCCGTCTTGCGCGAACACGATAAAAGCAGATAAAAGAAAAATCACTAGTGCATTTAGCTTCATTTTCGCTCCTAAATATTAAACAAGAAGATAAAAAAATGTAAATTAAAAAATTCTTTTGAAAAAATAAAAAGGAAAAACTACAAGAAATTACATTAATTTTATTTGAAAACAAATAAAAATTAACTATATTATATTTTATAAAAAAACAAATATTATTGCTAAAACTAAATAATTTTGCTAATTATTTATACTCAAAATTTTATAGATGGACTTAGATTATGAAACAAAGAACAGCACAGATTAAACGGATTTTCATAGTTTTTCTATTCCTTTTTTGCAGCTCGCAGCTTTTCAGCCAAAATAAATATTTGTCATTTGAAAAAGGAATAATAGAAAGCCAAGTTGAAACAACAATTCCAGATAGAATTGTAATTGAAAATGGCTTTCAATCGGTGGAGGTTGAGTATCTATTCAAAGATGCGGCGATTTCAGAAATTTCTGTCGATGGGAAAAGTTATACTTTTGTTCACATTGACGGTTTTGGCAAAATGACAGAGGTAGGCAAACCAGCTCTGCCTTGCTTTAACGATATTTTTGCAGTTCCGGATTTTGCAAGCCTTAAAATTACAATCTTGGATGTCGCTTTCAAAGATTATGGAGAATTTTTAATTCACCCCGCGCTTCAGCCAGCCTCTGATTTGTATGGTGCGCCAAGTCCAGATTTTGAGATTGACGATGCTACTTATCAAGGAAATGAATTTTTTCCAGTCCAATTAGTAGAAACTGTTGAAGCTCAAAAACTGCGCGGGACCGAGCTGAATTTCGTTCAAATTAGACCTGTGCAGTTTAACCCAGCTACAAAAACGATAAGAGTTTACAGCAAAATAAAATATAGAATTGATTTCATTGGCGCCAGAGGTTCTTTTAACTTTGTCAGTGAAAGAAGCAGCGAGCATTTCTGCCGCAATGCCTTGCGTGTTCCATTAAATAGACAAATGGTAGAAAGAGCATCGAAAGAAAATTCGCAAAAAAAAGATAAAATTCAGCGCACAAATGGACCCAGAAAAGATTATATAATCATAACAACCTCAGCTTATTCGGAAGCTGCCCGCTTGCTTGCAAATTGGAAAAGACAACTCGGCTTTGGCGTAGAAATCAATATAAAAAGCACTTGGTCAAGCTCCGAAGTAAAAGATAGTTTGAGGGCTTATTATGAAAATTGGACTCCGCACCCAGACTTTTTTGTAATTATTGGGGACCATCCCGATGTGCCGGGCGAGTTAAAATCTGCTAGTGAAGGAGTTTGGGCAACTGACTTGCACTATGCCTGTATGGATGGAGTTGCTGATTGGATGCCAGATATAGCAAGAGGAAGGATTTCCGTTGCAAATCAAACGCAGGCTATTCAGGTCGTCAATAAAATTATTAATTATGAGAAAAATCCCCCCACAAGCGAAAGCTATTACCACAACGGTTTGAACTGCGCCTATTTCCAAGATTATGATAATTATAATTCTTATGAAGACCGCCGCTTTCTAAAAACATGTGAAGATGTTCGAAACTATTTAATGGGTTTAAATTATAGCGTAATTCGTGTTTATAATACCGAAAGCAGCGTAACGCCTTTGTATTGGAACAACACATATTATTCTAACGGTGCTGCTGTGCCAAATGAATTGCGGCGTTCTGGTGGTTTCACTTGGAGTGGAAGCACAAGCGACATAATTTCACAGATCAATCAAGGAAGGTTTTTTGTGCTGCACCGCGATCACGGCTGGTATGAAGGCTGGGGCGACCCTTATTTTAATATAACAAGCATTAGCTCGCTTAACAATACGAATTATCCTACTATTGTTTTTAGTATGAATTGCCAGACGGGAGGCTTTTATCAGGATCTTTGCTTTACCGAGGCTTTTTTGCGGCACGGCAATGGTGGAGCAGCGGGCATTCTTGGCGCTTCCCAAGTCAGCTATAGCGGATATAACGATGCTATTGCTTGCGCGCTTTTCGATGCTATTTGGCCCTCCCCGGGCATTAATCCAGTTTTTGGCACAGGCGGAGTAAATAATCCACCAGCCAGTCAGCACTCAGCAATGTTCCACTTGGCTGATGTTATGGATTTTGGTTTAATTAGAATGCTGCAAACTTGGGCTGGCACAAGCTCTGCTAATCAGTATCAGTTTGAGCTTTATCATTGGTTTGGCGACCCAAGCACTAAGATTTGGACAGCATACCCTCAGACGATTAGTGCGGACTTCCCCTCAGTTTTGCCTACCGGCTCAAGCTCGCTCAGCATTAGCAACTGTTCTTGTCCTAACGCAACAGCAACTCTGGTTTATAATGGAAAGCTGCAAAAGAAAATCATTTTAAGCGAAGGGGCTGGCGAAATGCTTTTCGATGAGCCAACCTGCTATACTCCTGTTACATTAACTATTTCTCAAACAAATTATAGACCATTAGTTTATATTTATAATCCAAACGCTGCTGCTTTACTTTTGCCAGAAAACCAGGAAATAAATATCTCTATTAATCCACTTTTCGACTGGGAAAACGTTCCAAACGCAACGAAATACCATTTGCAAATATCAGACAGCCTTGATTTTTCTAATATTCTTTATCAGAATTCAAATATAAATAGCTCGCAGCTTCAACTCCCAAATAATGTTTTAAGCTATGGGAATCAATATTATTGGAGACTTCGCAGCGTGATTGCTGGAGATACAACGGATTGGTCTTGCGTTTGGAGCTTTAAAACAATGAGATATGCTCCTTTTTTGACCTCGCCTTCAAATGGAACTATCAACGCACCATTGAATTCTAATCTTATTTGGAAGGCTTTTCTCAATGCTAACCGATATTCTTTGCAAATATCAACAAATCCAGATTTTTCTACATTAGTCCTAGATCTAAGCAATCTGTTTAACACAAGTTATCCAATTCCAATAGGAATTTTAGATAATGAAGAAACTTATTATTGGCGAGTAAAGGCAATAATTGGAACTGAGGAAAGCGAATGGTCTGACCTTTGGAGCTTCACCACAATAGAGCAATCTTTTGTAGCCACCATTGGCACTGAATCAAGCTACAACAGTTCAGGCACTTACCCCGCCCCTTATGGAAATTGGTATTGGGGCGCGAAGCATCAATTTTTAATTAAGCAAAGCGAGCTAATGCAGCTTGGCTTTATGGGTGGCAACATATTCAGCTTAGCTTTCGATGTCCAATCAGTTAATAATTGCGCTCCTTTGCAAGATTTTTATATAAAAATGAAGCATAGCAATGAAAACTCATTGAGCGGCTTTGATAATTCCGGAAATTGGACTCAGCTTAGCGTCCCTGCCACCTTTTATCCAGTTCAAGGCTGGAATACACATACTTTTTCAACTCCTTTTGCTTGGAATGGAGTATCGAATATATTAGTTGAGATTTGCTTTCAAAACAGCTCCTACACAGGAAACGCTTCTACTCGCTACAGCGCTACGCCATTTTCAAGCGTTGCTTATAGAAGGCTTGATGGCTCTGGCGTTTGCGGTTACAGCACCATCACTGAAACATCTTATAATAGACCCAATATGAAGCTCAACGTTACGATGCCGCAATACAGCCCACCAAACTTGCAATTTCCACCCGACAGCGCTTTAAATATTGAGACATCTGTAAACTTTGCTTGGTCCTCCGTTTCTTATGCAACAAAATATGCTTTGCAGCTCTCCACAGATGCAAATTTTTCTAACTTAATTATCAACAATGCGAATATAAACTTAACGCAGTTTTCTTCCAACTTGCAATACGATCAAAGTTATTATTGGAGAGTTAGGGCAATAGTAAATAATAATGTAAGCCCTTGGTCCGAGGTATGGACTTTCAAAACTACTCCCCTTCAAACTCATAATATTGCGCTATCTACTGGCTGGAACAACATTTCAAGCTATGTCGAACCAGAGGATTTAGATCTTTATAATATTTTTGGTGATATTGAAAACGAATTGCTGTTCTTGAAAAATGGTCGCGGCGGAATGTTTGTTCCCTCCTATAACTTTAATTCTATTGGAGATTGGAATAAATTGTATGGATATATTTGCTATCTTACTCAGGATGCGACTTTATCTTTAACAGGCAGGCAAATCAATCCAGAGCAAAGCCCGATTGAATTATCTGCTGGCTGGACTCTTATCCCATATTTATGCAGCAGTTCTTTAAATCCTTATCTTGCTTTAAATTCTATAATAGACAATTTAATTGTTTGCAAAAATGGACGTGGTGGCGTTTTCGTTCCATCTTATCAAATAAATACTATTGGAAATATTAGTCCCGATTGGTCTTATTACGTTTACTTAAATTCTGATGATACTTTGCTATACCCAGCCAATAGCTCCGAAAAGGCAAGCCTTAGTAACATAACGCATAAAATAACGCATAAAATAACGCATAAAGAGCCTTCCATAAAACCGGATTTTTCAAATACGGGAAATGATGCAACTTTGCTAATCACTTTGCATAATGCTAAAAATGGAGACGAGCTTCTTGTGCTTAATTCTGAGAATAAAATACTTGGCACGGGAACTTTATTCAATTCTGTTGCCGCTATTACTATTTGGGGCGACGATGAGAGCAGCGAGCAAATTGATGGAGCAGTTGAAAATGAAGCGCTTTACTTAAAGCTATTCGATGCCGCAGAAAAGCAATTTAAAAATATTCAAACTATTAGTATAAAAGACCTTGCTGGGCAAAAGCGAGAAGAGTTTTTATACAAAAAAAACACAGTCTATTTTGCTGAATCAATAGCTTTGAAAGAAGAAATTTATTCTTTGAATGTTTACCCAAATCCACTTAGCGATTTTGCCGATATTAGCTTTTCACTTGAAAAAGAAAGCAGTCTCAGCATTTCTATTTTTAACGCAATGGGAGTTGAAGTTTTAAGTTTAGCAGAAAGAGAAATGAAAGCTGAAGGCAATCACACAATTCATTTTTCTGCAAAAGATTTGCCAAGTGGAATTTACTATTGCACTTTAAAAGCAGAAAATAAAGTGCTTTCAACAAAATTTGTGATTATAAAATAATGTCTGAAAATAGCTTACCAATAGAGTTGATTTATGAGCTTGACTTTGAGCATCACTGCGCTTATGGTCAGGACCAGGAAAAGGATTATGAGGTTCTTATTGAGCAATGCAGAAGCACAATCAAGGATTTAGATGAGCAGTTAATTAGGAAAGCATATTTATATTCTCTTGACGCCCATCGCTTGACAAAGCGTCTGTCCGGCGATTTATACTATACTCATCCTTTAAAAGTTGCTCTGTTTTTAATGACGCTCATCTCTTATGGAGACAATCAATCCGTTGCTGCTGCTATGCTTCACGATATTGTGGAGGATGTAAGTTCGATTTCGCTCCAAGATATTGAAAAGGAGTTTGGAGCAGAAATAGCTCAAATCGTAGACGGCTTAACTAAAATAAGCGGTAAAAAAACAAGAAGAGAAGGCAGATACGCAACTTATACAAAGCTTTTCACTGCACTTGTAAAAGATATTCGCGTCATTTTAATAAAACTTGCCGATAGATACGATAATTTACGCTCTCTGCACCTTTTCACTGAAAAAAGACAAAGGGAAGTAGCTGAGGAAACTTTGAATTTTTACGTTCCTTTTGCTCAGCGGCTTGGGCTTTCTAAAATAAGGAAGCAAATTGAGGATTTTTCGCTCTACTACACAAATAAAGAGATTTATAACTCTATCAAAAAGGCATTGGCTGACAAAAGGCGCGATTTTATAAATTTTATGAAATCTTTCACCAGTCAAATTGAGCTAAAATTAAATGAAAAAGAAATAAATCACATAATTACAATCGAACACAAGCACGTTTATGAGATTTATAGAATGCTTGAGCAAGGGAGTCAAATTTCTGAAATTGATAATTTTTACTCCCTTGTAATTGTTTTGCAATCAAACGATTTTGCAGAATGCTATCGTGCCTACGGAGTGATTGCCAACATCTTTGGACCAGTAAGCACGCTGGAAGATTACATTGCAAGACCCAAAATTAATTTTTACCGCGCCCTTCACTCCACTCATATTTCTACAGAAAGAAAATTAGTAGAAATAATAATTAGAACTGAGGAGATGGATAAAATTGCTGACGGCGGAATTGCAGCAGTCTTTTCATTGAAAGAAGGGCATAAAGCGCTTGAGCTTGAAGAGGAAGATATTGAAGAATGGATTTCTTGGATGAACGAGATAATTCAAGAAGGCGAAGAAGATGCTATTCAGAAAATCTGGGGTTCTATCCGCATGAATCTTTATGAGGACGATATAATTGTCCACTCCAAATGCGGTGTTTCGTATAGATTGCCAAACGGAGCTTGTCCAATTGACTTGGCTTTTCTAATTTCTGATGAAAAGGCTTATCATTGCATTGCAGCAAAGGTGAACGGTGAAACAAAGGCATTGAATTATGAATTAAAGAATAATGATTACGTGGAAATTATTAGCTCGCCACACAGCATGCCCAGTGAAGATTGGCAAAACTATGTGGTTAGCCATAAAGCAGTTGTCAAACTTTATAACTATTTTAAAAGCAATGAATTAAAGGGTATAAATATTAGTAGAATTGACAACTCCCTCCCTAAATTCAAGGTGGTTGCAGAAGATAGGCATAATGTTTTAAATGATATAAAAAACGCCTTTGGTGTAGAAAATATTTCTCGAATTAATATCTCTTCAAATAATTCAATTTTCGAGGGTGTTTTCACTGTAAGCAATAAGGACGAAAACTTTTTAAACCTTTTATTTACAAAACTTTTTTCTGTGCAAGGAATAAAACAAGTAGAAAAGATTGAGGATTATGGATAAAAAAATCTTAAATCTTTTTTCTCAATTCTAAAAATTCCTTATAAAGATCGGGCAAATTATTGATAATAGCTTCGATTTTAAAGGCTTTTAAACGCTCGCGGGCTGGGGTGCCGAAGTAAATTCCTTTTTCCTCAATGGATTTTCCAATTCCAGATTGAGCATACAAGACGACATCATCAGCAGTAGAAATGTGTCCGGCTATGCCTGATTGCCCGGCTAAGCGATTTCGCTTTCCAATTTTACTGCTTCCGGAAATGCCTGCCTGAGCTGCAATTCCAGTATTTTCTCCGATCCTTACATTATGGGCGATCTGCACTAAGTTATCTATCTTGCAGCCCTTTTCAATGACCGTGCTTCCGATCAAGGCACAATCTATGGTAGTATTGGCGCCGATCTCTACATCATCTTCAATTACAACGTTGCCAAGTTGGGGAATTTTTTCGTAAGAGGAATCTGGGTTTTCAATAAAGCCAAAACCATCTGAACCAATGACAGCGCCAGCTTGGACGAGGCAATTTTTCCCAATCACCGTTCCCAAATAGCAAACCACAGAGGAATGAAGCTCGCTCCCACTACCGATAGAAACATCATCATAAAGCACTACGTTTGAGTGTAGCACAACATTTTCTGCTATTGTGCAATTATCTCCAATAACGCAGTAAGGGCCAATATAGGCGCTTTTGTGAATCCTGGCATTTTCTCCAATAATTGCAGTTTTGTGAATGAAAGAGCTTTTTTTGGGCTGCAAAGATTCCACATATTTTAAAACTCTATAAAATTCATAGTAAGGATTTTTTACAGCAATAAAAACTTGATTTTCTTGCGGCACTGTGTCTATATTTTCTGGGACAATCAGGCAAGTTGCCTTGCAAGAATCAAGAAAATGTGCGTATTTACTAAGATAAAAAAAGCTTAAGTCCCCAGGCTCGCTATCTTCAATTCCGCTTATTTTTGAAATTAAAAGGTCTGTTTTACCAATAATTTTTCCGCCGATTAGCTCCGCTATTGTTTTTACTTTTAAAGGACTTTTAAGTTTCATATCTATTATTTTTCTTTTATAATTTCCATAGATGGCTTTTCTTGATTACCTTCGCTTGGTGGCTCGGAAGGAACTATTACTTCTTCTTTCTCAAGCTCGCGTGGCTGACTCGATCTTTGGCGCGAGCGTCCCCTTGGAGCTGACTTTCCTTCTTTTTCAAGATTCCTTGGGTCTTTTGTAATTTTTTGTTGTAGCTCTTCTTCAAGCTTTTTCACATCCACCCCAAGTTTTCTAAGGACTTTTACAGTAAGGTCATATTTAAAATTCGTATACGGCAAAGGATTGACGCTTTTATCCCAAATTATATCATATCCCTCGTCTGAGGCAACGTTTTGAATAGCAGCGTAAATCTTTTCTTCTATTGGCTGCATAATAGTTTTCACAGTTTGATCATACTCGCCACCAGCCTCAAACCTTTTTCTTGCATATTCAAGCTTTTGGCGTTTTAAAAGCTCAAGGTCTTCGTCTTTTTTTACTTTTTCTTCATCGCTCCAAACAAGTCGATTTCTTTGAATGTCTTGCTCAAGATCTTGGATTTGTATATCAAGGTCGCTTAATTCTCGCTTCCACTCTTCAACAACGGTGCGAATGCGTTGGTCTGCTTGCTGAGCCTCTGGGAACTGCTCTCTAATTACATCGGAGGCAATAAAGCCAACTTTTTGCGCCCTTAAATGATTGAAAGGACTAAGTAAAAATAGCGATATTGCAGCGATAATTGTAAAAGATTTGTATGCTTTAAAAGACTTATATGTTTTTTTTATCATAATGCTACTATATTATGCTGCTATATTAAAAAATTATAAAACAAGGTCTGAATTATGACGTTTTATCCTTAAAAATAGTATGAAAAATTCATCAGACGGCTACGCTCCATCTGATGAATGTAAAAATCTACAAAATGCAAGGCAAATTATTTTTTACCGCGTTTAATTCTATCTAATACTTTAAATGTAATGTCGAGCTGGTCTTCTGCGTAAAGAACGGTATCGGTTACTTTATTTAAGACAAGGGAAATTTTTTCTTCTTTTGCAACAGACTCAATTGCTTCTTTCATTTTCTTGCGTATCGGCTCTAAAAATTCTTCTCTCTTATTTTGAATTTCATTATAAACTTTTTCACGATAAGCAATGGCATCGCTTTCCATTTCCTTCATCTCTTCTTCTTCTTTTTGCTGCTGATCAGCTGTCATCATACCTTTTTGCTTCTGATATTGTTCAAATTTATTATACAAATCTTCTTGCATTTTTGTAAGCGTGTCGTTAGATTTTTTTTGATAATCCCTTAAATATGCGTCTGCATCGGCAGCTTCGGGAATTTCCTTAACTATAATCTCAACATCTACCACACCGATTGAAAGGCTTGTTTTTTGCTGTGCAAAAAGAGATGAAGAAAAAAGAACAATGGTAACTAAAGTTAAAAAAAGATAATTTTTCATAAAAAAAAGTCCTAAATATTTAAAAATACAATTATTGTCCTAAATGAAACAAGAATCTCCAACCGGAAACCTCGCCTGTTAGATCACTTTTATCGAAGCCATATCCATAGCTAAAGCCAATTAAACCAAAGGGATTAAACAGAATTTGCAATCCCAAGCCAGATGAACGCTTCAAATTAAATGGATCGGTATTTTTTAGATCCGACCAAACATTTCCAGCTTCTGCAAAAGCATATAGATAAACCGGCATCGGCTCTAAGGAAATAGCGAATCGCAGTTCAGCTGTGTATTTAGACATAACAGTTCCACCTTTATTGGGACCTACTGACTGATCTTCATAGCCACGCAAGGGAGTGATCCCAAGTCCGCTAAGTCCATTTCCTCCCATATAATAAAGCTCAATTGGGTTAAAAGTCGTGTCTGATTTAAATCCAGTTATATAGCCAAGATGCGAGCCAAGGAAAAGCACAAGCCGTGGATACTCATTTATGAAATACAAGGGGTGCGAGATCTCAAATTTGAATTGGTTTTTAAAGTAATCCGTTGTGCCAAGTCCAATTGCTCCCATAGCTAATTGAGTGGAAAAGGAAAACCTTGAGCCGGAAGTAGGAAAAAACAAGTTATCAACGCTTGAGCGAGAAAGAGTCTGTCCCAAAGTAATTTCTGTGCTAAGCCCCGGACGATAATATGAGCCGGTATACTCATCTCCAACGTCATTTCTTTGGACGACCAAATTCCAATCACCTCTAAAATAGTTATCGGGCCACTTGAATCTTCTTCCTAAATTTAAGGCAACGCCAGTCCTTCTTAAATTCATATAGTAATTTATTCGTGAATCGAATATATTAAAGCCAACGGTTGTAGGAGCATCGAAAAGCCAAGGCTCAGAAAATCCAAGATTTATATTCTGTATTCTATTTGCTTGTCCAAACTCCCAGCTAAAATTTAAAATCTGTCCTCCGCCACCTTTTAAAGGCTCTTCTATGGCAAAATTATTGAATGTAAAACCAATAGCACCCGTTAAGCCATAAGAGCCAGCCAAGCCAATTGAGGCATTAAAAGTATCAGTTGAGCGCTCCTCTACCTTATAAACAACGTCAACTTTTGTATTATCTACCATCCTCACATCGGGACGTATAGTTTCTTGATTGAAATAATTCAGCACACCCAAGGCTTTTACGCTTTGAATAATCGCTGAGCGGTTGAAAAAATCGCCGGGATGAGTGTAAAGCTCACGCCTTATTACTTTATCTTTTGTTTTAGTATTTCCTTCCACAATAACTTTGCGGATAGAAACGCGAGTGCCTTCTACCACAGTTACAATAATATCGACTGAGTCGGTTGCAACGCGAATTTCTTCGGTCTCTAAATTTGCAAAAAGATAACCATTATCGGCATAAAGTGAAGCTGCGTCTGTTTGATCTTGATTGTGCTTGAGGTTCATCTCAAATTGCTCTACGTTATAGACGCTACCAGACGAAAAATCCAGTCGGCGCATCAATATTTCAGTTGGGTAAATAGTGTTCCCTTTAAAAACAATATTGCGGACATAATATCTGTTTCCTTCAAAAACCTCTATATCTATGTCCAATTCTTCTGTTTCTTCATTAAAGCGTAGGCTATCCCGAATTATTACAGCGTCAATAAATCCATTTTTTTTGAAATAATTTTCTAAAAGAACTTTGTCTTCCTTGTATTTATTCATATCGAATTTTGAGGAACGCCAAAATTGCCACCAGGCCTTAGTTTTTGTATCATCAAAAGCGCCTGCGAGATCAGATCCGCTAAAATGCTCATTGCCAGTGAAATTAATTGACTTAACATAGTATTGAACTCCCTCGTTAATTCGAACAATTAAGGTCATGTAGTGCGCTGTATCTGTTTGTTCAAGCTCGGTTTCTATTTTTGTATAAAAAAGACCTTCTTCTGAGTATAAATTTTTTATTCTTTGCTTGATCAAATAAATATCGTATTTAGAGAATAAATCGCCGCGCCCTTTTTTTGCTGCTTTACGAATATCATCGCTTTTTACTTTTTCATTCCCAAGAATCTGAATATGGCTCAGCCTTGGTAATTCTTTAACAATTATAACAAGGAAAACCCCTTGTGGAGTAGTTTTTTCAATTTTTATTTCAACATCGGAAAACTGTTTCCTTGCCCAAAGGTTTTTCAATGCTGATTGAACTTTTGTATCTATTGGGATTGTAATCTCTTCGCTTTCTTTTAAGCCTGAGAGCGTTAAAATCGTTTGCTTGTCTGCAAAAACATTTCCTTCAACACTTATGCCGGCAATCCTTTGTTTTTCTTGCTTAGTTTGTCCAAACAAACTAAAAGTGGAAAAGGCAATTAGGATGAAAAAGAAAATAGCTTTTTTATTATATATTGATAGCATTTACTACCCTTTGAAAATATGAGCTACTATTTTTTTCTTTGGAAATTTGAGCGGATGTCATACCGAATCTTCTTTCTCTTCTTTGAAAGTTAAGTATAGCTTGAAAAAAATCATCTCTTCTAAAGCTGGGCCAATATTTTTCTGTAATGTAAATTTCACTATATGCCATTTCCCAAAGCATAAAATTGCTGAGCCGCATCTCTCCGCTTGTCCTTATCAGCAAGTCTGGGTCTGGCATATTACTTGTTTGAAGATATTTTGAAAAAAGCTCATCGCTAATATCTTCTGGGGATAGCTTGCCACGTCTAACATCCAAAGACAGCATTTGAACAGCCCGCACAATGTCCCATCTTCCGCTATAACTTAATGCTAATGTGAGGGTTAAGCCGCTATTGTTTTTAGTATGGTTTGTAATTTTATGCAAAAGCTTATTTACACTTGTTGGCAAGGAATTCAAACGTCCAATAGCATTTAATCTAATATTATTTTCATTAATTTCTTTAAATTCTTTTTTCAAATATGTTTCAAGCAATTTCATTAAAATAGAGACTTCGGAAGCAGGTCTTTTCCAATTCTCAATGGAAAATGCATAAAGGGTTAAATGCTTAAGATCTATTTGGACACTTGCTTTTACGATATCGCGGACGCTTTCAATGCCTTCAAGGTGCCCTTTAGTTCTGGTGAAACCTTGTTCGTTTGCCCAGCGCCCATTGCCATCCATAATAACAGCAATGTGTTTAGGCAGCTTCCCTTGGCTTTTTATTTCGTCAATCACTGCTTTATCGTCAGAACTCGTTTCCTCTATCCAATTCAATGCAAACTCCCTTTAATGAAAATTTTTAAAAATCCAAACTACAAATTTACTTTATTTTTATGTAATTTTAAAGTTTTAAACTCTTTAGAAAAAAAAATATTGAAAAATAAATACATATTTTTTTTTTTTACGTTGTTGTTTTGTATTTTTGCTAATTAATGTGAATGTAAATTAATATTTTTAAATAAAATATGGAATCAAATATGACAAAAGCTGACATTGTAAGCGAAGTCGCAAAAGCTACAGGTTTAACTAAAATTGAAACAAAAACTGTTGTTGATGGCGTTTTATCTACTATTATTGCCGCAGTGTCAAGCGGTAAGCGAATAGAGTTAAGAGGTTTCGGCGTTTTTAAGCATAAAGGTAGAAAGCCAAGAATGGCTCGCAATCCAAAAACAGGCGAAGCCGTTCCGCTGGAAAAAAGATTTGTCCCAGTATTTAAGCCATCACCCGATTTTTTGAAAAAAGTAAACGAATCTATTAAGAAGCAGAATGAAGAATAATTCTTGATTCCCCGCTTAGCTTTAAAATATTAAACTATTGTATTTATTAACTAAACAGCGAGGTAAAAATGCCCTGTGGAAGAAAAAGAAAACGGCATAAAATGTCAACTCATAAAAGAAAAAAAAGATTGAGAAAAAATCGTCATAAGAAGAAAAGATAATAAATAAAATAATAGTTTAAAGGCGTTTGCTAAAAAATGCACACGCTTTTAAATTTATTTTTATTTTTTAATTATTTTCCTTTGTTCTTATCGTTTTTTTTTATATTTTACAATCAATTAAATAGAAAAACGTAAATTTTATAATAGGAGGTTATATGTTAAAAAGAAATAAAATCCAAGTAACTATGTTATTTTCATTTTTACTTGGTTTAATCTTTTTTATGTCCAGTTGCGTCAGCAAAATTACTCAAGACCAGCTGATGCAATTAAAAGATTTGCGGGCTACAGAAAGAAGCCTCAGCGAAAGCATTACTAAAAAGCAAAATGAAAAATCTAATCTTCAAAGAGAAATCGAAGCACGCCGCGCCGAGCTTAAAAAATGCAATGAAGACACAAAGTTTGTAAGCGACAAATTAAAGCAATGGCCCAACGTTTGGCCCAACTTACCAGAAAAAAGTAAATAATTTAATTAAAGGAAACAAGTTATGAAAAAAAATCTAATATTTTGCCTAATAATTATCTTTGCTTGTTCTTTTTCTAATGAATTGTTTGCTCAAAAACCAGATCAAGAACTTACAAAAGAAGAAGCAGTCGTCCGTATTCAAGAATTTCAAAACAAAGTGAATGTTCTTCAAGAGCAATTCAATAATTTAGACGCCGATATTGAAAAACTAAGAGCAGAGCTTGAGCAAGTTATTGCAGATTTAAAGCAATGCCAAGCCGCTCTTTATGAAATGATCGGCGCAACAGCAGAAGACGTTGAAAACTATCGTCAAAAAATAGGGGTTTTAGAAGGAAAAATTGCTGCTATGAAACGCCTTTCAGACAAGCAGTTAGCAGAAAAAGAAAATGAAATTTTAGCTTTGGAAAATGAATATATTGAATTGCGCAATAATAAAATTGCACTATTACCCGATATTTATAATAAATTAGTCCAAATGGGAAAAGACATACGCGGACTATACAGAACTCCAAAAGTTACCAGCTACACTGTTGGAACTTGGGCTAAAGATAGAGACTGCTTGTGGAATATTGCTGGGAAAATAGAAATTTATGGCGACCCATTCCTTTGGCCCAAAATTTGGCAATATAATACCGACATAATTAAAAATCCAGACATTATTTTGCCCGGTCAAGTGCTTAAATTACCTGCAAAGGCAGACAAGACACCAGACGAAATCAAAGCTGAAAGAAGATACTGGAGACAAAAACGCGCCGCTATGGAGCAAGAGCAAGCTGAAAAAGGAAATTAAATTCTTTTATTATAAATAGCATTTTAAAAAAAGTGAAAGAATTTTTTTCTTTCACTTTTTTTTAAAACAGGCTCTTGTTTGTTTTAAGAACTTTTTGTAATTTTGTAAAACAAGTTTGCACCCGTAGCTCAACTGGATAGAGCATCTGACTACGGATCAGAAGGTTTGGGGTTCGAATCCCTTCGGGTGTGCTAAATTTTCAGATGGACTTCAGAAATCCCCCCGACCCCCTTTTTCAAAGGGGGAGACTTTTTTTAAAAGAAAACACAGAACAGTCCTGTATCCCCCGCTGGCAGGGGC
>JAAYJM010000046.1 GCA_012522895.1 Ignavibacteria bacterium | reverse complement strand
GTCCTGTGTCCCCCGCTGGCGGGGAGAAACAGTCATTCTGAACGTAGTGAAGAATCCAGAAAAGAAAATCCCCCCGACCCCCTTTTTCAAAGGGGGAGATTCTTTTTAGGTGGGAAACACAGAACAGTCCTATCTCCCCCGCTGGCGGGGAGAAACAGTCATTCTGAACGTAGTGAAGAATCCAGAAAAGAAAATCCCCCCGACCCCCTTTTTCAAAGGGGGAGAATTCTTTTTAGGTGGGAAACATAGAACAGTCCTGTGTCCCCCGCCAGCGGGGGACACAGGACTGTTCTGCTTTTTCCCCCTCCTTGCAAAATTCAATTTTGGAAGGAGACAAAAGGCACTAAGTAATTATAATGGGGATTTTGAAGATAAGCATACTTAAAAAAAATCTAAGTTTTTCTATAATATTTTTTATTAAATTGAGTTTTTAAGAATAACTTTTTCTTAAATAAAGCAAGATGTTAAAAATACTTTTTAAAAAAAATGAAAAAAACGGCTTTTTTACTAATATTTGCAATTATTTTATTTTCAACTGCCTACTCTCAAGATAATTTTGTTTGGAAAAAGCAGTTAAAAATAAAAAATAATTTTAACAGCGAGTTTGACAAACTAAGATTTGGTATAGACGAAAGAGCAAGCGATGGCGTAGATGAGGAGTTGGGCGAAGATTATGATTTGCCGGGGTTCCCGCCCGGTGACGAGCTGCACGCATTCTTTTTTATACACGATGCCGCAAAAGACGAAACCACAAAAAGTTATATCGATCTGCGTCCCTTAAAAGACTCAGCTTATTTTTACGTCTGCTATACTTTTGAAACTAATCGAATTCAATTTCAAGAAAGAACTTTCGAGTGGGATATACTTGGAAGTCTTGTTGATTCAGCATACTTGAGCGATGGATTGACAGGCGATTTATTTAAAGAAGATATGAAGTCAAAGCACTCTTTCGTCCTTGATAATGAATATATTAATCGCTTTAGTATTCATATATGGTTTAGAAACCCAAATTATGTTTCTGTCGCTGAAAGTCCAGCCGAGGAAAGTCCAACTATATACCCAAATCCTTGTTTTGATTACGCTACAATTAATAATTTTGAGGATTATCATCATTTAGTTGTTTACAATGAACTTGGCGAGGAGCTTTTTAGCAGAGAGTTAGGCATAGGGGAAAACAAGTTATATTTTGGAAATTTACATAAGGGTTTGTATTTTGTAAAATTAGAAACTGCAAATAGTAAAAAAATTGAATATTTTAAAATAATAAAAAATTAAATTTGAAGGAGCAGCTAAGTGGCTAATGAGTTAAATGAGAATAAGGCAAGCGAGAATAAGCAAGAAAGAAAAGAGGGCGCCCCGAGACAGAAGCATAATTACTATTATAAGAAAAATTTTAATAAAACTGAATATCGCAAGGAAAGCAGCAATGCTAATCAAAATTTAGATAAGAAGCAAACAAGAGCAGAAGTAAATAAAACAAAAGATAATAAAGAAAAAACGGACAATAGCCAAAAACAGCAATTCCAAAGCCCTAAAGCAAATAAACCACAATACAAAACGCAGCAGAAAGCACAGCAGAGCTTTGCCCCAAGCGGCGCCCAATCAATAGTGTCGATAGTGATTCCCCTTTATAATGAAGAAGATTCCTTGTATGAGCTTTCAAGTTTACTTGAAGAAGAGTTGAACAAAACAGTAAGGGGAAGGTATGAAGTAATATTTATTGATGACGGCTCAAGCGATCAATCTTATGAGATTATTACTCGGATTTGCAAAAAAAATAGAAAATTTAAGGCAATTCGTTTTAGTGCGAACTTTGGCAAATCAGCAGCTCTTGCCGCTGGGTTTGCAGCTGCAAAAGGAGTTATTGTTATCACTATGGATTCCGATTTGCAGGACGATCCGGCGGAGATTTCTAATCTTATCGCTAAGCTGAAAGAGGGATATGATTTGGTATCTGGCTGGAAAGCTAAAAGGTATGACCCGATCTCAAAAACTATCCCATCGAAATTTTTTAATTTTGTAACCTCTATTTTAAGTGGAATAAAGCTTCATGATTTTAATTGCGGATTGAAAGCGTATAGAAGCGAGGTAGTTAAATCTATTGAATGTTATGGAGAACTGCATAGATACCTCCCTGTTTTGGCTCATTGGAACGGGTTTATGGTTACTGAAATTCCAGTGAAACACCATCCGCGTAAGCATGGAAAAACTAAATTCGGCTCTTCAAGGTTTATCAAAGGTTTTCTCGATCTGATTACCATTCTATTTACAAATAGATATTTCAAACGCCCTATGCACTTTTTCGGGACTATTGGGAGCGTGCTTGCTTTTCTTGGGTTGCTAATCAATATTTACTTGGCTGTGCAATGGTTTCTTGGCTTAACTTATTTGAGCGAAAGACCATTAATTCTATTTGCAGTAGCTTTAATTATTGTTGGAGTTCAATTCTTTTCATTTGGCTTGTTAGGAGAGTTGATTGCTAAAAATAGTAAGGATAAAATAAACTATATAATTAGAGAAAAAATAAATTAGATTGCCTTATATGAAAATAAAAAAAGTAACTAAAAACTTGTGCCTTTGTTTGCTTGTTGTTTTTTTATCAAGCAATGCGAATATTTACTCGCAAATAAAAAACTTGTCTATTTCCTCGGGCTTAGTAACTACAAACATACTTGGTGATGGTCCAAATACTGCCCCAATGATTCCTCGCGATAATGATACTTCCAAAGATTTTTCTTCAGGGGGGAGCTTCAAGGGCGTTCAGCCCGGTATCGCTGTTTTTTTAAACATTGGCTTTGGAGAAGATAGCCCTTTTACAGTCCCAATTGGCTATGAATACACTATGTATGACGCAAGGGAGCGTATACCAGTTACTATGCAAACCACTGCCTGGTTCAAGCACACTGTAAACGTTTCCACGATCACTCTTGGGCTTGATTACGAAATTGTTAAAACAGCACTTTCCAAGGTTGGCATTTATGCTGGTTTAGAGGGGCGAGCCTCTTTTATTCCAGCTGGAAATTTGTATTCAAAAATCGAGTATAAGACAACCAATCAGTTAGTCATAAACAATAGAAAAACAAAGGACTCAGCATTTCGCTTTGGCGGACAAGTTAAGTTTGGAATAAAAGGTGAAATTATTCCGCCCTTGTTCATTAATTCAAGTTTTGGTTTAGGAATTATGAATTTGGCTGGAAGAGATAATGAAAGGGGCGAGCTTCTCACTCCTGATATTAGGTATGAAACAAAAGAATCAATTATATATAACTCGTTTTTTTCACTTATCTTGCAATATGAATTATAAATAAATGAATACTATAAAGTATACTTATAAAAGTGATTGTAAATTTTTCCGTGGAGATATTCCTTGCCGACCGCATAAAGAGTTCAATGTTCATTGCTCAGACTGCAAGTATTATCAAAAAGAAAGAGGAAAGATATTAATTATCAAGCTCGGCGCGATTGGAGATGTGATAAGGACCAGCCCGCTTTTGCATAAAATCAAGGAAGAATATCCAGATCATTCAATTTGGTGGCTCACTCTGACGCCAGAAGTGCTGCCCGCCTTAGTGGACAAAAAGTTGAAATTCAATTTAGAGAGCGTTTTATTAGTCCGAGCAATAAATTTTGAAATCTTAATAAATCTCGATAAAGATGATTTTGCCTGCGGCTTAGCAAAAAAAATAAAAGCGAAAGTAAAATATGGCTTTACTCTAAAAAAAGGAAAACCAGCGCCGGAAAATCCCTTTGCAGAAGAAAAATTTATCACCGGAATTTTTGATGACGCCAACAAAGCAAATATTAAATCATACCTTGTAGAAATATTTGAAATTTGCGGTTGGGAGTTTGAAAAAGAAGAATATATTTTAGAAAAAGACGACAGCTTCAAGTGGAAAATTGCCTCCGAAGGAAAAAAAATTGTTGGCTTAAATACAGGTTGTGGGAGTCGCTGGACTTCGCGTCTATGGAAAGAAGAATATTGGGCTGAGCTTACGTGTCTATTGCAAGAAAATAATTATTTCCCTGTTTTGCTCGGAGGAGAGCAAGAAAATGAAAGAAATCTCTCAATCGCAAAAAGCACTAACTCTTTGTATTTAGGGCATTTTGGCTTAAATCAATTCATTTCATTAGTCGATAAATGCGACATTGTTGTAACTGCTGTTACAATGGCTTTACACATAGCGATTGGCTTGAAAAAGCAAGTAGTTTTAATCAATAATATTTTCAATCCAAATGAATTTGAGCTTTACGGGCGCGGCGAGATAGTGATGCCAGAAAAAGAATGCAAATGCTTTTTCAGTCCCACTTGCATTAATGAAGAGTATTTTTGCTTAGATAGTTTAAAGCCAAGCACAATTTTTAAATCAATAAAAAGGCTTTCTAAATAAGAAATTTCTGCATAAAAGCAAACTTGTTTTCTACTGGTTTATTTGTTTTTGATAATGATTGCGAATTTCGAGGAAACTTAAGGTAAGGTTTTTTGTTAGACTTTTTAATAGTATTGCTAATTGCATTTGCATTGGCAATAGACGCATTTGCGGTAGCTCTTTGCGCTGGGGCTTATTTTGGGAAAACAACAAATAGGCAAAAATTTCGCCTCTCATTTCACTTCGGCTTATTTCAATTTTTTATGCCAATCTTAGGCTGGTTTGTTGGCTGTAGTATCGTTGAATACATTGCTTGCTTTGACCATTGGATCGCATTGGCTGTGCTTTCTTTAATTGGTGTGAAAATGATAAATGAGGGAGTGGATAAAGAAAAGAGCGCTCTTTATAAAAAAGATATTACAAAAGGCTTTTCTTTGATTGCCCTTGCGATTGCAACAAGCATTGACGCACTGGCAGTGGGTTTCAGCATTGGAGTAGTCGAGCAGGATATAGTATTCCCAAGCCTTTTAATTGGAGTAATCGCAGCAATTATGACCTTATTGGGAATTCAGCTTGGTGAAAAATTTTCCTTTAAATTTGGTGGCAAGGCAACGGTGTTTGGAGGTATTGTGTTAATTTTAATTGGAATAAAAATTGTGATTGAGCATTTATGTCTGTAATTTGCCAAAAAAATTATGAATCAAGCAAAAATGATATTTAAAACTGCTATAACTTATCTAACTGCTATAAATATGGGAATTAGAAAAACTGCTTTTATTTTATTTTTACTTATTTCAAGTTGCCTGCACTCAAAAGAAAGAATAGGAAAGATTTTTATTGAAAGAAAAGAAGTTTTTGTTGAAAATCAAAAAGACTGGTTTTTCGCAGCGCCCTTCGCAAATTCGCTTCACGTTCTCACAAAAGAATTTATTATTAAAGATGAACTGCTTTTCAGGGAAGGGGACGATTTAGACGAAGACATTATTGACGAAACGGAAAGAAACTTGCGAAACCTCAATATTTTTACGAATGTAAGAATTGAATACGATGAGGTGGTTGATGATATTTTTGATGTTTACATTAGCACGCAAGACAAGTGGTCTACCCGTCCTGCTGTGCTTTTTGGTAAGGGTGGCAGGGCTTATAGCATTGGCGGAAGATTTGAAGAGCTTAATTTTCTTGGGCTTGCTTCTCGCTTTAGCAGCGACCTGCTTTATCGGAGCGATAACGACATTGGAATGCAAGGAAATATTGAACTTTCTCAAAATAGACTATTCCGCTCTAATTTTTCTTTTGATTTTAAACTAACGGCAAATAAATATAGAACTGACCAGTATCTTTCGATTGCACAGCCGTTTAGAGCATTAGATTCAAAATATAATTATGGACTTGAACTCACTAATAATTTTGGCAGCTTTTTTTTGTATAAAGATGTTAACGATTTTTCTCTTGTGAATTTTAAAGAACGGCGAGCAAGTGCCTGGTTTTCGAGAGGATGGAAAAGGAAAGATAGAGTATTTTTTACTGTTTTAGCAGAAATGGAAGAAGTAGATCGCGGTTTGCCAGAGCATAAAAGAGCTTTCGATAATTCTGGAAAAATCCTCTTTGGCTTTTCATCTATTTCGCAAGACTACTACAAAGAAACAATGCTAAACAGCTATTACGAAGAGGATTTAACAATCGGTGGCTGGGGAACAGCGATCCTTGGGAAAATTTTTCCAATTGGCAGTCGGGGTGAAGGACTTTACTACATTGCTGCCCAAGGAGAAAAGTCCGTTCTATTCGGAAAAAACTTTTATTTATTCGGGCAGCTCAGTGGGGCAAGTGGCTTTTCAGGTTCAAATGGCTATTATACATATCAAGAGTTTTTAGGGCATTCTTTCTTGCGCCTTTCAGAAAACGTTTTAATTGCTGCGAGAATCCGCCAGCAAGCTGTTTGGAATTGGGAACGAAGTCGTCAGCTAATTTTAGATAATACAACAGCTTTGCGAGGCGTGCCGGTAAATTCATTTATTGGAGACAACAGGATGTTTCTCAATTTTGAGTTGAGGACCTTTCCTAATATTCCGCTTTGGATACTTAATTTTTCTGGAGTCCTTTTTTATGATACTGGGACAAGTTGGAGGACGCACACAGCTCTTACAGAAACAAAATGGCATAATTCTGCTGGCTTTGGAATTCGGATTCACGACACAAAATCAAGAGGAGAATCAAGTCTTTTGCGAATCGATTTTGCATTCGATTTAGACAATAAAAAATTTGGTGAAATCATTTTGTCAAGTGAACAATTTTTCTCAGTATTTAAAAATCATACATATAAAAAACCAGAGCTTTTTGGTATTGAGTTCGATTATGAATAAATTTAAAGTAAAAAATAAATTATTTAAAATTCTGGAACTAATAAAATTTAACAATGCAAGACATAATTCAAGATATAATTGATAGTGCTGAACTGCTTTGCCAAAGAAATTGGGCAGAGCGCAATGCGGGTAATATTTCCTATAATATTAGTGAAAACATCTCTTTTTCTCAGCTCAAAGAATTTGAACACGAGGAGCTTAGTTTAAGCTGCAATTATGAGTATTTAAAAAACACAGCTTTTTTCATCACAGCAACTGGCTCAAAAATGAGGGACTTGAAGCGAGATGCAGCTGATGGAATTGTGATTGTTGCCTTTGCCGAAGAAACTGATAAATGCTATATATTCAGTTTTAGCGGTCAAAGTAAAAAGCCAAGTTCCGAGCTTCCGAGCCATCTTCTTATACATAATTTTCTTATAAAAAATAAATCAAGCTATAAAGCAATTCTTCACACGCATTCAACGGAGTTGATTGCTTTTTCACATTCCCCGGAAATTAGGACGAAAGACCGTTTGAACGATATTCTTTTCCGTATTCACCCCGAGCTAAGTGTTTTAATTCCCAAGGGCTTTGGGTTTGTTCCTTATCAAATCACTGGCTCTGTCGCTCTTGCTGAGGCTACTTTGACCGAGCTTGCCCGGCACGATTGCGTTATTTGGGAAAAGCACGGCTGCCTCGCAGTTGCTGAAAAAGTTGTGGATTGCTTTGATTCTATTGATATTTTAACGAAAGCCGTGGGAATTTACTTAATGTGCAAGTCCGCTGGATATACTCCTACGGGGCTAAGCGATAGCCAGTTGGCGGAGTTAAAATCCATTTTTAACATAGAAAGCATAAGTGGAAGCTCACAGCTTAATAATATTAACTCTATTATTGAATTAATTGACAAATCAAACGATATAATAATTTTAACACATATCAATGTCGATGGAGATGCCATTGGCTCCAGCCTTGCTGTGAAAGAATACTGCAAAGCAAAAGGAAAAGATGCTAATATTTTTATTGATGGCGAGGTATCAGAAAATTTTAACTTCATAAACTCAATTCAAAGTTTAGCAGCATTTGATCAGGAAAAGCATACTGGGTGCTTAAAAAAAGCAGATTTAATTGTTATTCTTGATTTAAATGATAGCTCTCGACTTGGTGAAATTGAAAATGCTTTTTTAAGCTCTAATGCAAAAAAAATAGTAATCGACCACCATTTAGAGCCAAAAATAAAAGCAGATCTATATTTAATAGACAGCAAAAGCAGTTCAACTGCGGAATTAGTCTGGTCTCTTATAAAAAGCGATAGCAAAATTCAAATTAGCGAAGAAATAGCAAACCATTTATACTTTGGGATAATGAGCGATACTGGAAATTTTGTTTTTAACAACACAAGCTCATCCACTTTTTTAGCAGCTTCGGAATTAGTTTGCTATGGCGCAAAGCCAAATTTTCTATATAATAGCTATTATAATTCAGTTCCAGCAAGGCAAATCAAGCTCTTTGGCAAAGCACTTTCAGAAATAAAATTCTATTTAAACGAACAGCTTTGCATACTCGTTCTTAATAAAAAAATGTTTGAAGAAACAAACACAAGTTTAAGCGACACTGATAATTTTGTAGAAAAGCTGATGACTATAAAAAATATTAAAATAGCCATTCAAATAACTGCAATAGATGACAAGGAGTTAAAGCTTTCATTTCGCTCAAAAGAAGGGATAAACATAAGGGAAATTGCGGTAAAATATGGCGGTGGAGGACATAGCCAAGCAGCTGGAGCAAGAGTAAAAAATGTCCAACTTCTTGAGTTCATAGAAAAATTGGTCCTTGATTGCGAAAACTTAAATTTAGAAGGGGCTGCATAAAAGTAAAAAAATCGTTCTTTCTTTTAAAAAGAATTTGATTGTTTGGATTATTATATTTAAATTTGTATTTGATAACGAGACAGGAAGCAAAATTGTTCCGCTTTCTTTTTGAAAAAATTAAATCTTATGCTTATAAAAATTTTTTAAAAAAAAGGAAAGCAAGTAAAAAAAGTAATTGAATTATTAACATAAATTAATTTGACAAGTAAAAAATATATGATATTTTTGTAATGGTTTAATTAATAAAATAATTAAATTTTTTTTAAATTTTATGGAGTTATAAATGAAACTCAAAGTTTTCTCAATCTACGCATT
>JAAYJM010000045.1 GCA_012522895.1 Ignavibacteria bacterium | reverse complement strand
TTAATCTAATTGTTTTTCAATAAAAAAAGAAAAAAAATAAATTTTTCTTGATTCTTTTAAAAATAATTGTTAAATTGCATTTTTAAAAGGAGAGGTGGCCGAGTGGCTGAAGGCACCGGTTTGCTAAACCGGCGTAGGGTCAAACTTACCGCGAGTTCGAATCTCGCCCTCTCCGCACCCTTTATTCTTTTTCCAAATGTTTAAAATCTGAACCTAGTGAAGAGTCAGAAATCCCCCCGACCCCCTTTGAAAAAGGGGGAGAATTATGATTAGGGGGAAACACAGAACAGTCCTGTATCCCCCGCTGGCGGGGGAAGGGGGTGGATCTTGTATGGAGTCATTCCGAGCGTAGCGAGGAATCCAGAGTGATTGCTGTATTGGAAAGTTTTCTGGATTCTTCACTACGCTCAGAATGAACTGTGTAGCATAAACTCATCCGACAACTTAACGTCATCGGATGAGTTAATGAGCAGCGTTTTACTAAACAGGTAATAAATTGCTTATTGCATCTGTAATTGTGTTAAAATGCTCTTGAAGTATTTTGTTGCTATTGAATAGCTTTAAATCGCCTTTGTCCGATGCTTTGCTTAAGCCATCAACAAGAGGGATTTGTGCAAGTAACTCAGTTTCAAATCTATCAGCAAGTAGTTTCCCGCCACCCTCGCCAAAAAGGAAATACTTTTCTTCTGGATGAGCCTCCGGAGTAAACCAAGACATATTTTCCACGACCCCGATTACCGGAACGTTTATGTCTTTATGCTTAAACATAGATACTGATTTTTGAACATCAGCTAAAGACAACTTTTGAGGCGTGGTAACGATAATCGCACCGTCAAGCGTTAAATCCTGACAGAGCGTTAAAATTATATCGCCAGTGCCGGGCGGCAAATCTATAATCAAATAATCGGTTTCTTTCCAAAGAGTGTCGAGCAGGAATTTTTTCAGATAAGAAGAAGCAGCAGGACCTCTCCAAATCGCTGGCTGCTCTGGGTTTAGGAAAAAGCCAATCGACATAACCTGAATGCCGTCTTTTTCTGCTGGGAAAATCTTCTCATCTTCATTCATAACAGTAATTTCCGGCTGAAAACCCTCTAATCCAAAAATTATTGGAACCGAAGGTCCGTAAATATCAGCATCGTAAATTGCAGTTTTAAAGCCCTTTGCCGCTAAGGAGAAAGCAATATTTGCGCTAACTGTCGATTTTCCAACCCCGCCTTTGCCGGAGGCGACAGTTATAATCCTTTTTATTTCTGGTAATTTATCTTTTTCTTTTGGGAAACTCATAAATCCTCTTGATTAGTTTAAACTTTTTCTAATGCTTGTTTTAAATCATTAATTATGTCATTTACATCTTCGATTCCAACAGAGAAACGGACTAAATCTTCGGTGATGCCCGCTTTTAATTTATCTTCTTTGCCAACACCGGCATGGGTCATAGACGCAGGATGCTGAATTAAAGTTTCAACTCCACCAAGAGAAACTGCTAAAATTGCAAGATGAACGTTATCCATCAGCTTTTTCCCAGCCTCGAAGCCACCTTTTAAACCGAAGCTAATCATAGAACCAAAGCCGCTCATCTGCTCTTTTGCAAGTTCATATTGCGGATGCGATTTCAAACCGGGATATTTTATCCATTCTACTTTTTGATGATTTGCAAGAAATTCTGCAACTTTCATTGCGTTGGACTGATTTCTTTCTACGCGAAGAGCTAAGGTTTTCACACCGCGCAATACCATAAATGCTTGGTGTGGGTCCATATTTCCACCCATATAAACCAATGCGTGGCGTATTTTTTTATACAATTCCTCCCCTTTGCTAACGATTACGCCACCAACAACATCGGCATGCCCGTTGATGAATTTTGTGATTGAGTGTAGAACAACATCAGCGCCCAAATCCAAAGGCTTTTGCAAAAATGGAGTAGAAAATGTGTTATCGACAACTAAAACCAAGTTATGCTTTTTTGCAATTTCGGCGCATTTTTTAATGTCAGTTAGCTCCATCGTTGGGTTTGAAGGCGTTTCAATGTAAAGCACCTTGGTGTTTGATTTAATGGCATTTGTAATTTCTTCGAGATTTGCAGTATTTACAAAAGAGGCTTCTACTCCGAACCTTGAGAAATCCTGCTCCAACACTCCGCGCGCTGGGCCATAGACCGATGCAGTGCTAACGATATGGCTGCCCGCTCCGAGCAGTGCAATGTAAATGCTTGTAATTGCGGACATTCCAGAGCTTGTTGCTATTCCATCGAAGCCATTTTCCAGCTCGGCAATATTTTTTTCTAATGCCCGAATAGTTGGATTTGCTATTCTTGTGTAAATATACCCATCGCTTGCACCGGAGAAACAGTCTGCTCCGTGCTGAGCATTTTTAAATTTGAAAGTAGATGTTTGGTAAATTGGGACGGTTGCGCTGCCGAATTGGTCTGCGAACTCGCCAGCATGGACTAATTTTGTGTTAAATCCTAAGTTTTTGGTATCCATAAGTATCCTTAATTTTAAAAAAGCAATTAGTTGTTTTATATTTGATTGTTTTGATTTGTCCTTCGATGCAAATGCGGGCTAATGCAGTTTGGGCATAGCTCTTTTTTCTCTATTTGAAATTTTTCATTTCCATGCAATCTGCTTCTAAAACAAATAAAATCATCGTCTTCAGTTACGTATTCAATAGTGCCACCCTCTATTTTAAGTGTTTTAACGTTAATAATAAAGTCGGCAAGTTTCTTTCTTGCAGAATTCAAAATATTCCCAAAGGTCTGGCGCGAAACGTCCATTTTTTCTGCTGCAATTCTATGGTAAAGCCCTTCAAAATCAGCGAGACGCAATGCTTCAAACTCATCTAAAGTCAGAATCACAGTCGAATCTCGAAGCTGTGATACGCCAACTGGTTCAAAGCAAACCGCACCGGGATTAGAAAATATTTTCCTTGATTTATTAGGTCTGGACATTGTTTCTTATAAAAAATTCAGCTATCAACAAAGCTGCTAACTCTATTGAAATTTGGAAAAATAATTTTTCTTAATTTAGATGATAAAAAATTATAAATATTTTAATAATAAGTCGCTTAGCGTTTTATATATCTTTTCTTCTTTTTTTGTAAAAACAATAACATTACAAAGTAAAGTAATAAAGCTAAATAATTAAAAATGCTGTTGAACTTTAAAAAAGTCATCGTCTTGAGCTCGAATTGGGTTTTTATACAAATCTAATATGTAATCGTAATCCCTTACTTTGTATCTATTTTTTACTCTTATGTATGGCTCTGATTTAATTTCTTTTTCAATCTTATTTTTATGTTCGTTTTTGCAAAGAATGTAAAAATCCAGATTAAACTCAATAAGCTGAAATGTTCTTTTTAATGCTGATTCTAAAGTGCCTATACTATCGACAATTTCTATAGCTCTTTTAGGAAATTGAAAACCTTTTTCATTAAACCACAAAACATCAATTCTTTTTGCCCTATCAAGTATTTCGTTATAAGTAAAAAAAGGAATGTCTGAAAGTGATGCAATATTTGATAATGCTATGTTGTTATATTTTGCATTTGGGTCGGCTGTAAATGTTTTTAATTTTAAAAAGTTACCTATCTCCAAACAAATTCCCTCCATAAAAGAGTGCATTCTATAATTGTCTTTTTTTACATCCTCAATTTGTTCTTCCTTATAGTCTTTTAACGCATAAAGGCCTAAACCGATTTTTTTAAAAATATTATTATTAGATAGTTCCCTATATAAAACACCTCTTATTCCAGCCTCCCAATTCTTAGAACTTCTTGCATTAGGATAGTAATTCCCAATACGCTGGTATATCATGTCCAAAGTAGCAATACCATTATTTTCCTCGAGAACTTTTTTTATGGCATCAACCTTTGTAACTTTTTTCATTTAATTATTTTTCAAATTTTTTTAAAAATTTCTTATAATTAGTTTCATCAATTTCAGTTATTGCTTCTCTTTCTATTCCAATGGAATCAGCAATACTTGAGAAAAATAGACCTTCTTCTCTTAACTGCTCAGCTATTGCATCATTTTTTTTGACCTTAATTGCTATATAAATAGTGTCCATTTTTATTAAATTTAATTAAAAATTAAAAAACTATTTTACTAAACATTCTATAATTCATATTTCCCTAATGTTTTCATTTCATTTTAAAAAATTTGGAAAAAAATATTACGCAGCCTCATTCTTTTCAAAAGAATATAAAACTAAATGCGTTAATTTTTGCTCTTGGATTTTTGAAAAGCCAGCTTTTTTTGCAAGCTCGCTAATAAAATCGGGCTTAAGTCTATGGGAAAAAGGAGGTCCAATTTCCTGCTCCTTGTATTGCCACTCTAAAATAAATGCGTATTTTGAAGCAACTCTATATGCCTCCTCCATTGCTTTTTCAAAATCATCAACCTCGTGAAATGCTAATCCAAAAAAAGCAGCATCGAAAGAATTGTCCTTAAAAGGAAGCTGCTCAGCGTAGGCAATTTGCAAATTCGATTGAGGAAGATATTGCTTTGCAAGTTCAATAAATTCTGCGTTCAAATCAACTCCCGAAACTGCAATTTCATTATTATTAAACGCTTCTGCAAATAAGCCCGTTCCCGTTCCTACGTCCAATAAAGAATTTATTTCCCTTTTTTCTGTGCATAGCTCCACAACTTTTTCAATTTCAAGTCTGCCCAATCTTTCTTCTCTTCTCAATCTATGGGCTGCGCCGCCATATACTCTTTCGTTCATAAAATCCAATCCTATTGTGTCATAAATAGCTTACAAAATTACAAATATTATTGGCAAATGCCAAATATAAAAAATTAATAGCTGATCAAATTTAATATAAATTTTCACTCATTTTTCTTCAAAAAGCAATTTTTTTGCAGCGCTGAAAACGCTTTCCACGCTTATCAAATTCATACAATTAAAGTGCTTTTTGGGGCATCTGCTTCTGCCAATGTGAGTGCAAGGACGACAAGACAGCTCTAGTTCAAGGATTTTATGCTTAACCCGATAAGGAGAAAAGCCAAAGTCAGTAACGGTTGAGCCAAAAATCGCAACAGTTGGGACTTGCCTTGCAGCTGCTATGTGCATCAGTCCAGTATCGTTTGTAATAAGCAAATCGCAAGTGCTTAAAAACTCAGCTGTCCTTAAAATTGAGCTTTCGCCAGAAAAATCTTTTGGATAAAATTTTGTTTTTTCTAAAATTTCTTTGCAAATATTTTTATCAGCCTTTCCTCCCAACAAAATAATTTCACAGGCGCAATTATCTTTTGTAAGATTGACTTTTATAAGATTAATCAATTCGGAATATTTATCCGCTCCCCAACGTTTAGTGAAATGGAATGCCCCGGGAGCGATTGCAATTCTTTTTTCAAGCCGCTCTGTTTTCTGCTTTTCATTTTCTAAAAAAATTTCTAAGCCTTTTCCATCATCAGTAAGCATTTTATTAAAATTGCCTGCATGGAAATATAGCTCTGGTATAGATAGCTTTCTATTTAAAATATTTTTTTTCAAATGCACTAAGCAAAGCTTGAATAGTCTTTTCTTTTTTATTTTTGAAACTTTTTTTCCTATACCATAGCGGAAATGCCTTGATCGATAATTATTATGTAAGTCTATAATTAAATCGTATTTACCATTTTGCAGTGTTTTTTTAAGCTCAGCCTTTTTTTTATTTATTTCAGAAAAGGAATCCGATTTATCGTATAAAATAATATTCGATATGTGCGGATTGAATTTAAAGATTTCTTGGTATTGTTGAGAAAGCAAGAAATCTATTCTTGCATTTTTATAAGCCGAGCGAATTTGCCTTAAAAGTGCGCTAGTAAGGACGATATCGCCCATCGAAGATAAACGAATTAATAAAATGCTATTAATTATTTTTTTATTTTTATTTAATTTCATATTTTGAAAAATATTTTTTACTAAAATATTGAAAATAAGAATAAATAGGAAGAAAAATGAAATTTACAGTAGAGCATCTTGATAATTTAGTAATTTTCACATTGAAAAACCAAAGAATTAGCTCCGATTTGTCTTCAGATTTGAAAACTCAGCTTTTAATACTTAGCCAGCCAGATATTCGCGCGTTAGTGCTTGATTTATCTGCAGTTGAGTATGTGGATAGCTCTGCCCTCGGCGCTTTCTTGCTCTCTCATCGCCAGCTCAAAGAATACGACATTCCAGTGATTTTCGTTGGCTTGCAAGAAGTGGTTTTGAAGCTACTGCAAATTTCTCATATCGACCACCTTTTCAAATTCTGCGATAATATAGAAGACGTTATTAACCATTTTAAATAAAGGGAAACTATGAAGGAAACTGCATTAGACAAGTTTTTAAGGTATATTAAAATTGACACCCAGTCAAACGATAAAACTGGAACCACACCAAGCACTAAAAAGCAATTCGATTTAGCAAACCTTTTAGTAAAGGAGCTTAAAGCGATTGGGCTTGCCGAGGCTGAAGTCGATGAGCATTGCTATGTTATGGCTACTTTGGAAAGCAATTCTGAAAAAAGCGATTTGCCAACAATTGGGCTTTTGGCTCACGTTGATACTTCTCCCGAGGTAAGCGGGGCTAATGTAAAAGCCAACATCATTGAGAATTATCAAGGAGCTGACATTCCGCTCCCAGGCGATGAAAATGTGATTATAAAAGTCTCAGAAAATCCAAAGTTGAAAGAATGTATTGGGCATAAAATCGTTACAAGCGATGGAACTACCCTTCTTGGCGCGGACAATAAAGCTGGAGTAGCAGCAATTATGAGCGCTGTCGAATATCTTGTCAACCACCCTGAGATTAAGCACGGAAAAATAAGGATTGGCTTTACGCCAGACGAAGAAATTGGACAAGGAACTAAATTTTTCGACATTAAAAAATTTGGCACCGACTATGCTTATACTATTGATGGTGAGCTTCCAGGCGAGCTTAACAAAGAGACCTTTAGTGCGGATTCTTGCACTGTAACTGCGAAGGGACGCGACATTCACCCCGGTTCAGCAAAAAATATTATGGTAAATTCCATTCGCATTATTTCTGAATTTATTTCACGCCTCCCCAAGGACATTGCACCCGAGACTACCGAAGGATACGAGCCTTTTATTCACCCTTACGTTCTCGAGGGTAGCATTGCCCAGTCCAGCATCAAAATGCTTTTCCGCGATTTCGATACAAAGGGCTTGCCCAAATTAAAGGAAATCGTAGAAAAGACAATAGCGGAAACGAAGCAAGTTTTTCCAAATGCAGAAATTGAAATGGTGGTTAGCGAAACGTATAGGAATATGCGGGACAAACTTGACGAAAACCCCATAGTATTAGAAAAATTATGGGAAGCATCGAAAAGAGCTGGAGCTGAGCCATTTTGGTCTCCAATCAGAGGTGGAACTGACGGCTCAAGATTAACGGAAATGGGACTGCCCACACCAAACGTTTATACCGGCGGGCAGAATTTCCACAGCAAAACTGAGTGGCTTTCGGTCAACGCATTAAACAAAACTGTCGACACCATTATCGAATTAGCAAAAGTTTGGGCGGAGTAGCTTTAAAACAATGAATTAAAAAACAAGCAAGGGGGAGATAGTGTAGCACTGTCATTCTGAACGTAGTGAAGAATCCAGAGAATAAAATCCCCCCGACCCCCTTTTGCAAAAGGGGAGAATTCTTTTTAGGTGGAAAACACAGAGCAGTCCTGTGTCCCCCGCTGGCGGGGGCAGGGGGTGGATCTTGCTTCAGATCTGCCACACCTTCAAGGTGTGCCACATCTATGCAGTTCCAAAACCACCAGATGGACTCCACCTCGAAGGTTGCGTCCATCAGAAAAATCAAGCAATCCTTCAATCAAGAAAATCAAGGTTCAGATTTTTCTGGATTCTTCAATGCGCTCGGGATGACGCTGCTGTTCTATCTCCCCCTTTGAAAATAAACTTGCTTCGTTTCAACGCTCTGAGCGAACTTGCTTCCATAAAGCAAATTTTAATTCATTTATTGAGGCACCTGTTACGGAAGAAATAAAAAACGTCTTTTCTTCAAATTTCAGATTTTTCAACTTGCTTAGCTTTGATTCTTCAATTGCGTCAATTTTACTAAAACAAACAATGGAATTTTTATACTTGAAATCCCCGCTGTATTTTTTCAATTCCCTTTGTAAAATTTTATAATCATTTTTTGGGTGCGGGCTTGTCGCATCAAGCATAAAAAGCAGCGTGTTCGTCCTTTCTATGTGTCTTAAAAATTGCAGTCCAAGTCCTTTGCCATCAGAAGCTCCATCAATAATTCCGGGAATATCTGCTACAGAATAGTTTTCTCCCTCGGAAATTTTTACAATGCCTAAATTCGGAACTAAAGTAGTAAAAGGATAATCTGCTATTTTGGGTTTTGCAGCAGAAATCACAGAAATTAACGTAGATTTTCCAACGTTTGGAAGTCCGACTATTCCAACATCGGCAATACTTTTTAATTCCAACAAGATAGATTTTTCAATAGCCTCCTCGCCCGGCTGTGCGTATCTTGGAGCGCGATTTGTTGGACTCGCAAATTCGGCATTTCCTTTGCCACCCCGTCCCCCTTTTGCAACGCAAACTTGATCTCCCAAATTAACTAAATCGGCAAGCAGCTCTCCATTTTCTTCATCTTTTACTAATGTGCCGCAAGGGACTTTAATTATTAAGTCCTTCCCATCGGCGCCAGTTCTTTTTGCTTTTCCGCCATTGCGCCCGTTTTCTGCTCTGTAATGCTGTTTATACTTAAAATCAAGTAATGTGCTTAAATGCTTATCTGTTATGAAGGTTACGCTTCCACCTTGCCCTCCATTTCCGCCGTCAGGTCCTCCTTTTGGAACGTATTTTTCCCTTCTAAAACTAATATGCCCCGCTCCACCTTTGCCGGATTTTATAAAGATTTTTGCTGTATCAATGAACTTCATTGTTTTTATATTTATTTAATTTATTTGCACTTAAAGACGCTTTTTCCTATTTTCTATTATATCAATTTCAATAGCAAGCCAAGTGTTTTATTTTATTAAATCCTTATTTCGTCAATCGCTTGATTGAAAAAATTGTTAAATGGATATAGTATCTTTATCAATTTTTTCAACTCCTTGAACTCCTTGAACTCCTTGTCTTGAAAATAAAAATTATATGGCAGGGTTTTAAAAACGGAGTAACTTTTATATTTTAGCAGCTCTGCGTCTTTAAAATCCTTTGGGAAACCGCTTGGAACTCTTTTATATTTTTCATCATCGAGTTCAGGGAAATTTTGAGCAAATTCTTCATTATTTAGAATAGCTTTTAGCTCGTCTGCTCTCTCATAAATCGCATTCCATATTTTCCTTAAAACATCAAGTTTTGGCAAATAAACACCACCCGCGAGCATACAATTATCTGGCTCAATATGAAAGTAATAGCCAGCACGAATGCTTTTCCGGCCGCCGCTGGCAATATATGCAGCTAAATGGGTTTTATATGGAGTTTTATTTTTAGAAAAACGAATATCGCGATAAATTCTAAACAAACATTCCTTAACCTGCACATTTTGTATGGAAGGATCGATAAGCGAAATCTCATTTATCATCACTTGAACGAAATCATTGAAATTTTTCCAAATCATATCGAATTCTTGCTTATTTTCAGCAAACCAAGTGCGGTCGTTATTTTCTTTCAGCCTTTCAAGAAAGCTTATTGTATTTTCTGATAGCATAATTTTGCCTTTTTAAATAAACCTTATGACGAAAAAAGAAAGTGCTTAATTATATTTTTTATTGTGAAGGTCAGATAATGTGGGAAAATAAGTTTATCGCAAAGGAATAAGCGGAGAAGCAAAGTAGCATTAATTCAACCGATGACTCTAAGTAGATCTGCTACACTTTTGAAGTGTGGATGATCTGCGTTAATGAAAATCATATAAAAAAAATAAAAATATTGCTTGACTTTTATAAATTTATTTTGTAAGTTGTGCTAAACGGAGAATGAGACAAAAATTTTTTAAAAGACCTTCAGCGGGGAAAATAATATAATTATTATTGTTTTTCACTAATTTATGAGTTTTAAAATGAGCTCTTTAAAAACAGATTTCTTCTTAGAAGAAAAAGTGAGTTTGCCGCTATCAAAAGGCGAGCCAAAAAGCGTACCCCCCCCCCCCCCCC
>JAAYJM010000044.1 GCA_012522895.1 Ignavibacteria bacterium | reverse complement strand
TTAATGAAATAGATGAAAATTAATAAATAATATAAAAAAAATCCACTTGGAGTAGTTTATGAAAGTGTATGAAACACAAAATATAAGGAATATTGCGCTATTAGGACACGCTGGGGCTGGCAAAACGACAATAGCAGAATCTTTGCTCTTTACATCTGGAGCAATTAATAGAAAAGGTAGCATTGAAGAGCATAATAGCGCCTCCGATTATAACGAAATTGAACAAGAAAGAAATAGCTCGCTTTTTGCGACACCACTTTTTGCAGAATGGAATGATGTTAAAATCAATATTATCGATACTCCTGGCTATAACGATTATATCGGCGAGTTGATTGCTGCTGTTTCTGTGGTCGATACTGCTGTGATTGCTATAAATGCTCAAAACGCAATAGAGGTAGGAACTGAAAACGCTTGGCACTATTCAGAAAAACGCGAATTGCCTGTTATGTTTTTAATCAATAAGTTGGATACCGATCAGGCTAATTTCGATAAAGTAATTGAGGATATTATTTCACGCTATGGGCGTTCTGCTACAATCTTTCAATATCCGCTTCAAGTGGGAGCGAATTTTCACTCCATCGTAGATGTGCTTTCTATGAAACTTATTGAGTATTCAGATGGGAAAGCAACTGTCAAAGATTTGCCGGATTCTGAAAAAGAAAAGGCAGAAAGTTTAAGAAATGAGCTAATTGAATCAATAGCTGAAACAGATGAAGTTTTAATGGAAAAATATTTAGAAGAAGGCTTGCTCGATGAAAAGGAATTGCAAGTTGCACTGCCCTCAGCTATTGCTCAAAGGATGCTTTTCCCAATTCTTTGCTCTTCTTCTAAGTTGAACGTTGGGGCGAATTTGCTATTAGATTTTATACAAAAATACTTGCCAAATCCATCTCAACTTGCAGTAAAGAACGAAACTGACCAAGAAGTAAAATGCGAAACTATAAGTCCAACCTCGCTTTTCATTTTCAAATTAGTTTCGGAAGCTCATCTTGGCGATATGATTTTCTTCCGTGTAAATTCTGGGAAAGTAAGCTCAGGCTTAGACTTAATTAACGAGCAGCGTTCAAGCTCAGAAAGATTAAATCAGCTCTTTGTTGTTTGCGGTAAAAAAAGGACTGAACTTCCACAGCTTAACGCTGGAGATATTGGCGCAACAGTGAAACTGAAAAATACGGGTATCTCAGACACACTTCACGATAAAGGTTTCGATGTTCTCTTTCCAAGATTATCTTATCCCGAACCAATTGTTAGAATTGCAGTTGTTCCAAAGACAAAGGGCGAGGAAGAAAAAGTTGGTATGAGTTTGCATAGTTTGGAATTTGAAGACCCATCTTATAGAATTGAGCACTCTCAAGAATTGCGACAAATTATTCTTCACGCTCAAGGCGAGCTTCACCAAAGCGCAGCAAAATGGAGATTAGAGCGCCGCTACAAAGTAGAAACTGAATTTATTGAGCCTAAAGTTCCTTATAGAGAAACTATACAAAAGCAAGTTAAGGGCAATTATCGCCATAAAAAACAATCTGGTGGAGCTGGGCAATTTGCAGAAGTTCACATGATGATTGAGCCTTGGTATGAAAACATACCAAACCCGCCAGGACTTTCTGTTCGCGGAAAAGATCTTATTGACTTGGATTGGGGTGGGAAGTTAGAGTATGTTAATTGTATTGTCGGTGGTGTGATTGACCAGCGCTTTTTGCCAGCTATTTTAAAAGGTGTGATGGACAAAATGACTTTTGGACCTTTGACGGGTTGCTATGTGCGGGATATCAGAGTCGTTATCTATGATGGTAAAATGCACCCTGTTGACTCAAACGAAGCTGCATTTAAAACTGCTGGTATGATGGTGTTTAGAGACAATTTTGTTAAAGCTGACCCAAAGATTTTAGAGCCAATTTACGAAATTGAAATCAGAGTGCCAGAGGATTTTGTGGGTGATGTTATGAGCGATTTGCCCACCAGACGAGGTCTTATTCTCGGAATTGAATCCGAAGGGCGTTACCAAATAGTCAAAGCGAGAATGCCTCTTGCTGAATTAGACAAATACTCTACTGCATTGCGTTCGATGACTCAAGCAAAAGGAACATACACACAAAAATTTGCTGAATACCAAACCGTTCCTCCTGCTGTGCAAATAAAATTAATCGAGGATTATAAGAAGCGGCAAGAAGAAGAATAGTTGCTCTTCCAATAGTTTACAAATAACTTATCCAAAAACCTCTTATTAAATGCTAATAAGGGGTTTTTTCTTATAATTTACTTTGATTTTGCTTTTCTTATTTTTTTGAGTTATTTTGCACTTGCTAATAGCAAAATACAAATAGATTTTTTTGTTCAGTGCAAATTAAAAAAATTAAAATGTTTATAAGGTTTTGAATATGCAAAGTCAAGCAAAGAGCAAAAATCAGCTGCCAGTCCTTATTATTTACGGAATAGCTGTGCTTAGCGCAATAGCTTGGCAGTTCGATTTTGGCAGAACGATACTTTACCCTTTTACGATTTTAGCAACTTGGTTTCACGAAATGGGACACGGGCTTGCAGCCATGCTTATGGGTGGAAGTTTCCACAGCTTGGAAATATTTGAAAATGGCTCTGGTTTGGCAAAGTTTTCGGGCCCCTTGCATTTTGGGTCAATATCGAACGCAATTGTAGCTGCTGCGGGACCGCTTGGTCCTACTATAGCTGGCACTCTTATGATTTTAATTTCCAGCTCAGCAAAGCGAGCAAGGCTAATAAACCTGCTTTTAAGTGTGTTTTTTGCACTTTCTGTTATTTTATGGGTTCGTTCTTGGTTTGGGGTTGCTATGATTTTGCTTTTTGCTATAATTCTGTTTTTTATAGCGCTAAAAGCAAACGATTCTTGGCAGCAAAACACATTGCGTTTGCTCGGCGTTCAAGCTTTTGCAAGTTTATATATGAACATTGATTATCTATTTTCTGCGGGTGGAAGCGTGAATGGTGCGGTTTTCTCTTCCGATACTTATGTTATGTCTCAATATCTTGTTTTGCCCTATTGGTTTTGGGGTGGAGTGATTGTTCTCATTTCTTTTTTATTGATTTATTTAACTTTAAGATTTTTATTGCGTGATGAAAAGCAGAAAACTAATCTAAATAAATTAGAATTGATATGATAATAATGAAATTTGGCGGAACCTCTGTAAAAGATGCAAAATCTATGCAAGAGGCAGTAAATATTGTAAAAAAGTCGAATCAGAAAAGAGTAGTCTTGCTTTCCGCCTGCTCTGGCATAACAGATAAGTTGCTATCTTTAATCAAAGACGCTGCAAACCCAGAAGCAGTTTTCCCGAGCAAAGCGATTGATGAAATTGAGTTGCATCACAATAATTTATCCAGTGAACTTTTTAAAAACAAGATCTTTGTAAATTATTCTGCTGCTTTAATTAAAAGATATTGTAATGAATTGCGAAAGCTTGCCGAGGGAGTTCGCCTTTTAAAAGAGTGTAGCCCGCGCTCGCGTGATAGAGCAGCGAGCTTCGGGGAATTGCTTTCCACAACGATTTTTCAATTTTTATGTTTAGAAAACTCTTTAAAGCCAATTTTAATTGATGCAAGAAAAGTGATAAAAACTAATAGCGATTTTTGTTCTGCAAAAGTATTAGTTAAGCAAACAAGAAAAAATGCTATTAATATAATAGGAAAAGAATTAGGGCTTTCCTTTAATAAGAGGAATAGCTATGAGGGAAACTCGGGCATAGCTGAAATTGAAAACAAAACGCAGACTGATTTGATTATAACGCAAGGATTTATCGCCTCCGATTTGTCTAATAAAACTACAACGCTTGGACGCGGCGGCTCCGATTGGTCGGCTGCAATTCTTGGCTCAGCTTTAAACGCAAGCGAGATTCAAATTTATACAGATGTTGACGGGGTTTTAAGCTCTGATCCAAAGATTATAAAAAACTCCAAATTGATTGATAAAGTTAGCTATGAAGAAATTAAAGAGCTATCTTTTTTTGGAGCAAAAGTAGTCCATCCAGCTGCTATTTTTCCGGCGCTTGTGAAAAATATCCCTGTTCGCATTATGAACACATTCAACGAAAAATCGCCCGGGACCCTAATTTGCTATGAAGACAGTGCAAACGCGACGAAGTTTAAATCCATTGTGCTGAAAAAGGATTGCCAGCTTTTAAACATTAATTTTTCTTCCAAAGCAAACTCTCAGCTTTACTTACAAAAATTCTATAAATTCTTTTTAAGAAGAGAAGTTAAGGTTTATTTTCAATCGTCTTCTGTTTCCAGAATTACTTTTCTTATAGAAAAAAATGCAGATATAAATTTCTTAGTGGAGCAAATGTCTTGCAATAAAACTCTGGCTGAACTGTTGAATGTAGATTTACTTGTCGTTTGTGCAAATGCAATTTTGGACTGCAAAAAAGAAGATTTTCAAGCAATTTTCGAGGAATTGCTGCAAAAAAACGAAAATTGCCATTTCATTGCTTTTACGGACAATTCTTTATTAAGCGCTGTTGCACCAATTTATTCAGAAACAGTTGCCAATAAAATCCACCAAAAAATATTTGAAAAATGATGACAAAATGCAAAAAGTTTAATTAGAAAGAAAAAATGACAAAGCATAAATTAATTATTGGTGATTGCTCATCAATGAAAGAAATAAAAGATGAGTCAGTGCAATTGATGGTTACCTCGTCACCATATTTTAATGCACCTTTTGATTATGAGAATTTATATTCGAGCTACGATGAATATTTAAAAGTTATTAAGTCTTTTGCAGAAGAAACATATAGGGTATTGGCAAAGGGAAGGATTGCGGTTTTAAATATTGACGATATGCTTGTAAAAGGTGAAAAATACCCAATAGTAGCAGATGCAACCCGAATTTTTATTGATGCTGGCTTTAAATATAGAGATAGAATTATTTGGAAAAAGCCAGAAGGTTACGTCAGAATTAGCAGGAGAAGTGGTGTTTTGCTTCAGCACCCATATCCTATGTATTTTTATCCCGATAATTTACTTGAAAACATTATTATCTTTCAAAAAGGAAATTATGACTATAAATCCATTTCTAAAGATATTAAGGAAGAATCCTTACTTGATAAAAAAGAATTTCAAGAAAATAAATGGTTTTTAACACTTTGGGAAATGACAAACGTGCTGCCTAATGCCGCTTTAGAAAAAGGCATTGCTGCTTTTCCTGAGGAGTTACCATACCGATTCATTAAATTATTTTTATATAAAGGCGATACTGTCTTAGATCCTTTTGCAGGCAGCGGAACGACAATGAAAGTAGCCAGAGAATTAGGCAGAAACTCTATCGGAATTGAAATAAAAGAAGAGCTAAAAAATATTATTTTACAAAAAGTTGGTTTCAACGGACAAACAAGTTTTTTTAATCAAGAAGATGAAATTGAGATAATTTTCAAAATTTGATTTGCTAAAACTGTTAAAAAGCGAATCTGCTTCAAATAATTTTAAAATACTTATTAACAATAGTTATATTGAAAATATTATTATATTTGAGAAATGATAAGTATTAAATATTAAAAAAAAAATGATTACAAGAGATAATAAATTGACAAATTTACAGTTGGAGTTAATTAAACTCTTCAGGTATAATCTTTCAGATTTTGAACTTCTTGAACTAAAAGATATTTTATCAAAATTCATATCTGAAAAAATTGATAAAGAAATGGATAAAATATGGAATGAAAAAGTTTGGTCAAATGAAAAAATTGATGAATTAGCAAATTTACATTTACGAACTGCTTATTAAAAAACTTATATTTAAAATACACTACAAAAATGAGCAAGAAATCTAAAAAAGTTGAAAAGAAAATAAGCAAAAAAACGAGCAAACCCAAGGCATTGCTTTCATTAGAAAATATTCTTTATCCGAAAAGCAAATACTTCTTGATTTTAATTGATATTGCGATAGCGATTTTCCTGCTAATCATTTCAAGCACGAACTACTCGGAATTCAAAGTGAATATGATGAAGCAGAGCCCCGGCTACTCCGAAAGCAAAGACCTCGCTATGTTTTGGAGCGAAACTGCTTACCAATACCGCTACGCAAAAATGTTTGCCGAGGGCGACCCACAAACCTGGGCAACGCTTTCAAACGATATTAAACAGCAATACCCAGACGGGGTGAATACTTGGCAAGACTACACAACTTTTATGGAGCCTGTCCACGGCTTATTCTATAAATGGTTCGTTCCGAAAGACATTCCCTTTCACATATACCTAATGTGGTTTGTCGCGGTTTTTTCCTCGCTCCTCACGCTCATCATTTATTTTTCGGTTCGGGCAATTTGGAAAAGTCCAATTTACGGCTTGCTTGCCTCTTTTACTTGGCTGCTTGCCCCGGCGAGCTTTTTCAGACAGGTTTCCAATATTTACTTAAAAGAAGATTTTTCAATTATCTTCATCGTGCTGTTTATTGTGTTTTTCATTATCAGCTTGGATAAAAAGAACTTAGTGTATCCAATTCTCGGGGCTATTTCACTTTTTATTGCACTTATTTCTTGGCACTTTTCGCAATTTATGTTTATTTTGCTCGCCGGCGCCTTCTTTCTTGTTTTTGCATTTTCAAAAGAAATTGAAGAACATTGGGTTAAAAACATAGCTATTTATACTATTGCCGGGGTTATAGCGGGGCTTGTTCCAGTGTTGTGGAATAGGACTTTTATTTTTTCTCAACCAATGCTCATTTGCTATACTATTTTAATAGTTCATTACGGAAAAAAATATTGGTCAGCCAAGTTAAGCGAAAAATTAGCTATAAAAATTCTCCTTTCCTTTTCAATTTTAATTTTACTCAACGCGAGTAACTTCATTTTCAATACGCATTTAAAAGAATATTCACACGTTTTTTCGCTCTTTTGGTATAAATTAATCTACTTTGGGCAAGCCCCAGCAAATCCGAGCGAAATTCCTTACGATGCCCGCGTCTTTTGGACTGGCAATTTCGAGGGTATGAACGCAAGCGAGCTTTACGAAAACTTCCGCACACTTTGGTGGCTGTTCCTTTTAATACCAATCTTTTTTGCGCTTTCCGTTTTCGGTAAAAAAATGCAAAAAGATAAAATTCTTCTGTTTATTGTGTTTGCTGGCTCGCTTGCTGCATCGTTTATGATTGGACGTCTTGTGATATTTCTTGCTGTTTTTCTTGCGATTGCTATGCCAGTGATTCCGTATAGTTTGAGCAAAATCAGTGAAATATATGCAAAAACTAAGTCAAAATCCTCTAATGCAGAAAATTCGCTTTGGGCATTAATCGCGCTTTTAAGCTGCTTCGCTATCCTTTATATGTGTTATTCAAATTACGAGGTTTATAAAATAATTAAACCCGAAATAAAAGAAGATCTAAGCGATAAGCTCGCGGTTTTCAAATGGGTGAAGGAAAACACGCCAAAGGAAGCTGCTTTTTTAACACAAATTAGCGATGGTCCAATGATTTTGCTATATACAGGCAGAGCGGTCATTATGAATTCGCAATTTGAAAACAGCTTTATCCGTAAAAGAGCAGAAGAATTTGGAGATGCTTTTTTTGGAACGGAGCAGCAGCTATTCGACTTTTGCAAGAAATACAAAGCAGATTATTTGCTTATAAATTCAAATATGGTCCTGCCTTCAAAAATTGGTTCGAATCGCTATAATGCTTGCAAAACCGAGCCACTTGATATGCACTGCGCCGCTGCTCTATTGCAGTTCAATCCAGAAACAATGGAGCATTTTACCCCTGTTTATGACAATACGAACTATCGCATTCTTAAAGTATTAAGAAATAAGGAGTTAAAAGACGCAATAGAATGGCAAAGGGGCTATAGTCCCAATTTCAATCAAAAGAATTTTACTATAGCTGAGGGTAAAATTATTGAGCCGGACTCTACTCTCGCAAGGATTCGCGAGGCAAGTAACGTCGTTCAAGAAAGCGGGCAGTATTTTTATGCAATTATGCAAATAATCCAAAAAAGGGGCAAGGCAAATGACCAAGACAGAATGCAACTTCAAAATCTCCTTCAAATTGCGCGAAGCAATATGCAAAGAGCGGCAGCTTTAAGCCCTTATGATTTCAGCATTTATAATAATTTTGCTCTCCTCGAAGCGCAAACAGGAAACAAAACAGCAGCTTTAAACTATTTAGAAAAGGCGCTTGAGCTTGCTCCCTTTGAAAAGGATTTGCTAAATTTTACTTTCGATTTGCTATCGCAATTCAAAGAGTGGGAGAAAATGGAGGCGATTTTTAGGGAAAAATCTGAAGCTCAGCCAAATCATTCCGCTTTTTACTACTATATTGCAAAAGCACAAAATGAGTTAAACAAAAAAGAGCTTGCCAAAGAAAACGCGAAAAAAGCATTAGAACTTAAAAAAGCAAATGACAATCCACGGATTATTGAAGGAGCAGAAAAACTTTTACAAGAGCTTCCGGGCAATTAAATAAAAAGCATGGCGTAGAATTCAGAAATCCCCCCGACCCCCTTTTTCAAAGGGGGAGATTCTTTTTAGGTGGGAAACACAGGACAGCTCTGTGTCCCCCGCTGGCGGGGGCAGGGGGTGGATCTTGCATTGGTCATTCCGAGCGCAGCGAGGAATCCAGTGGAATTGCGGTATTGAAAGAATTAAAGTTGATTTATGTATTTATCGTAGTCATAGTGCGAGCCAATCCAGAACCAGTATACTTTGTTTTCTTCTTTTAATGCGAGGGCACGCCATTTTATGCCAATTCTAACAGACCATATTGGCTCAGAAGAATGAATTTGCTTGAACTGTAAAGATGGGTGAAAAGGCGTAGTTTTCCACAAATTATATGCTTTTCTCGAGAGTTTTTTTACATTTTCTGGCAAAAAAGAAAACAATCGAATGAAGTCATCAGTAAGGTATGAAATCACAACTCAGCGAACCCTTTTAGTTGAATTTTGCCAGCCTTAATATCAGATTTTACTTTTGCTGCTATTTTGGATAATTGAGATTGCGACTCCTTGAATTGCTTATCCCAAAGC
>JAAYJM010000043.1 GCA_012522895.1 Ignavibacteria bacterium | reverse complement strand
CGATTTCCATTAATGATTTGTAGCACCATTCAACCTCAGTAGTATCAAATTTTGGAACTTCGTAAGTTGTTAATACACCAGCAGTATCAATTTTATACAAATTACAGGAATTATAGCCTGTTATCCATATATTGTCCAAACTATCTATTCGCATCCAATACGTTGGTCCTATGTTTGTAATGTTATTTTCAATATCTAATATTCTTCTGTCCACGGTTAAAGAATAGCCGTCATATTTATATAAAAATAAATAATTGCTCGTAGCATAAAAATTATCTTTTGAATCTACCGCTAAATCTGAAAAATAGCCGTAACCATATTCAGCATCTCGTGTGCTAAAACTTTTCTCAACAATATCATTTTTAATTACAAAACAAGAATCTCCATAAACAAACCATACCCTGTTTTGGTTATCAAAAACAAAATTACATTTTGAAATAAAACGATAATAAGTGTTAGAAATAAAAACAGACTCGAATCTGTTATTTGCAAATTTACATAAAATCATATATTCAGATGAATAAGCAGAATCTTTCATCTGGATTCCACTCAACAGAAAAAGCCATAAATCACCATTTTTATCTTCTTTTATATTCCGAATTGTTTTATTTGGAAAAGGGTCAATATCAGCATAATCATCAAGTGCTTTAACATAAATTTGACTAATAATATAAGCTGTATCTGGAGTTACTTTAAAAAGAGGTGTAGTTTTATGTAAAGTATCGGGAATAGTAAACCAATAATTTCCTTTCGAATCAATAAATAAATCCCAAATATCTGATTTTTTATATACATTGTATAAAGAATCATTTCTTAGACATTTCCAAAATTCAGATTTTGTTATATATGACCATTCCTTTTTACTATGTTCATAAATAATTATTAAATTATCAGTTCTAAGCCTTACAATTATAGTAGAATCACCTTTTTGAATTATTTGATTACATTTTAAACGGTCATTACTAAGAAAATCTTCTTTATACATTAATTGCCAAGTTTGAGGAAAAAGACTATATGACAAAAAAATTAAAAAGAAAAGGATTAATTTTTTCATAGGAAACTCCTACTTTTATAAATAAATTATATTAGTTTGCTTTTTTTTCTACCTCCTTCCCAAATTCATCTCGGGTAGGAGATGGTAGCGTAGGGAACAGGCATGCCTGTTCCCTACCACATTTTTTAATATTCGCAATTTGTATGGCAAGGTTCCTTACAATCTGGTCCCATCATGCCGCCCCCTAATCTTGTTATTACGTATTCATTATTAATTTCATCATAACAAATAGTAACAGTTTCGTTGCAACACCTTTCACTCTCATCGCATTTGTTCATTACTTGAACTGGAAAATCTGTACCAAGTGGGTCTAAGCTGGAAGTAGCAACCCAGCCATCATAGCAAATGGCATCATACATTCTAAGAAGACACATTAAGTCACCAGGGCAAACAGGTATAGTTTCATAACCCGCCCATTCAGTAATAAATGGCGTAGTTGCAATTTTTATTAGAATTGCATCTGTAACTTTTTGGGCGTCTTGGTCAAAATCTTCGCCGGTGCAAGGTGATATTACAGCAATTTGAGATATAGACACCGAATGCAGCCCATTAACAATTCCATAACAATAGATGAACTGGTAAGAGCAATTACCAACAGTGATTGTTTCTACTTCTGGGTATTCTGTCCAGCCCGGCGGGCAAGCCAACACCACATTAGCAAATACTATTGCTAAAGCCGCTGTTAAAAGAAAAAGTTTTTTCATAACGAAAATCCTCCTAAATTAGTAATATAAATAATTATCTGTTTGCCCCTGCTTTTTATAGTGTCGAAACCAAAAAGACAGGGGATTTTTTCTTTATCTTGTCTTTTCTTTTCCAAGTTCCACTACTTCCCATTTGAACTTGGGAAGGATCTGTATTAGATTTTCTTCTTTTTATTTGCTTATTTCATTTTTTACAATATATAAAAAAATAAATGAAATGTGCAAGGGAAAAATAAAATATTTATAAAAAGTTCTGAAACTCATTTTTATTTAAAGGAGCGAGAAAAAAATGATGCAAAATTCTAAAATTTGTTTATATTAGCAGTTGTGGGCAAAGAGCAATTTTTTTACAAAAAAATATCTCATAGCGTCAAGAAAGTAATCGCCAATTTCAAGGAAACTTATGCACTCAGGAAATTTTATACTTGTCCTTCATACGCACCTGCCTTGGGTTTTGCATCACGGCACTTGGCCCCACGGGGTTGACTGGCTGACCGAAGCTGTTGCAGAATGCTATATCCCTTTGCTTAATGTGTTTAACGAATTGATGGAAGAAGGTATTTATCCAAAAATTACTATGGATATTTCTCCAATTCTTTGCGAGCAGCTTGAACACCCGGCATTAAAGGAAATATTTATCAAATATTGCGATGAAAAAATTTCCGCCGCAGCCGAAGACGAAAAGCATTACAGCGATTGGGGTTATGACGCCCACCACATTTATTTGACAAGATATTGGCAGTGGTGGTATGGGCAAAGGAAAAATGATTTTGTTCATAAATATGGCGGGTCAATTATTGGGGCATTGAAGAAATTGCAAGATAATGGAGCGATTGAAATCCTTACTTGCGGTGCTACTCACGGCTATCTCCCGCTTCTTCCGACAGATGAGAGCGTAAATTTGCAAGTTCAACTCGCTTCGGCAAACTATAAAAAGCATTTTGGCAGAGAAGCACGTGGAATTTGGCTTCCCGAGTGCGCTTATCGTCCTTCTTATAATTGGAAATCTTTAATTCCAATTGCGCCATTCCATAAAGAACATTTGCGCCCAGGCATCGAGCAATTCCTTGCACGTTACAATTTGAAATACTTTATCACAGACGAGGACTTGACAAAAAGAGCAAATCCGCTTGGGGCTTTTCTTGATGCGGAGAACGAGAGATTTCTTTCCGTTCAATCTAATAAATTTAAAAGCACTTATGCGAGCTTCGACAAATCTCCACTTTCCTTATTTAATTGCAGTTCAAGTGAAAAAACCGAGTATGGAACTGCCGTTGCTTTCACGCGGCATCACGATATTTCAATGCAGGTTTGGAGTGGGCAAATAGGCTATCCTGGCGAGTCAAACTACCTTGATTTTCACAAAAAAAGCAATGATTCCCGTTTAAGATATTGGCGCGTTACCGACAATAAAGCCGATATGATGTATAAACTGCTCTATCATCCCGATTGGACGGCAGAAAAAATTGATATGCAGTCAAATCATTTTATTCACCATATAGAAAATTCTTCTAATTTTTATAGAAGAACAACTGGAAAGTTTGCAAGCGTTTGCACTCCATTCGATACGGAATTATTTGGGCATTGGTGGTTCGAGGGTCCCCAGTTTATAAAAGCTGTTTTAAAAGGGCTGCACAATTCCCCTTACGTCAAAGCAGCAACGACTTTCGAGCAATATAGCACAATCAAGCCAAAGGAGGTAATGCTGCTTCCAGAAGGCTCTTGGGGTGAAAATAATAATCACGATGTTTGGAGCAATAAAGATACGAATTGGACTTGGGTCCAGCTTTATGACAACGAAAATAGATTGAGAGCAATTTACAAAAAATATCCATTGAACACGCTAAATGCCGATGAATCAAGAGTTTTGAAGCAGGCATTAAGAGAACTTTTACTTCTTCAATCCTCAGATTGGCAATTTCTAATTTACACATTTTCAGCGCGCGATTACGCAGAGCAGCGCTTTTCTTTCCATCATTCCGATTTTAATACTGTTTTAAATAAATTTGAAAAGCTAAAAGAAACCGGATCACTATCTGCTCAAGATTGGAAATATATAGAAGAAACAGAAAAGCGGAATTGTCCCTTTCAGGAATTGGATTTAAGTTGGTGGAAGGAGTAGGGAATCGGGAATCAGGAGTCGGGAATCGGCAATTAGTAGTGCAGGCATCTTCGCCTGTTCAAAAAATACTTTTATTTGCATAAATTCATAAGGGATTTGTTGCTAAATTATTTCAAAAAAAGGAAGTTCAGATAATTTTTCACTCTATATAAATAAAATTTTATGAAAACAAAAGTAGAAAAACTGGATAAAGAAAAGCATTTCAGAAAACGGCTCGACCATTACTGGAAATTTATTGCAATTTCCGCTTTCGTTTTGATAATTGCCGGTCTTTTGAGAGGAAGATTTACTGAAGGCACTTACACGCTTGTCCTTAAAGACCCGGTAGTTATCTTGCTTGCATTATTTATTATCGCCTCGTTTGTTACTGTTATTTTCGATCTTTATAAAGATTTAACTATAATTGTTGGCAAAGATTATTTTATTTTTAAAAGCCGTTTTGCAGAAAAAAAATATAATCTTAACGATATTGAAAAGATTACTATTGTGAAACAAAAATTTAAACGCTTCCCAAATAAGTTGAAAATAATCAAAATTAAATTGAAAAAGAGAATTAGAACTATAAATATAAGACCATCTTCTTTTTGGGATGAGCAAGAACTGGTAAATTCAATTCATTGCCTAAAAAATTTAAAACAAAAATAATTATCAATAAATTTTTTAACTTTTCGTTAATAATATCAATATTTTTTCAATAAAAAGGAAACAAAATGACTGGAAAAGATGAAGCATTATTCAGCCAAGTGCAGGAAATAATAGATAGAGATATAAAACCATATATCGAAGCTGACGGCGGACGCATCAGCTTGCATAGCATTACAGACGGAACAGTATTCGTTAGACTTGCTGGCGCTTGCGCTGGCTGTCCCGGTGCAGCTATGACACTCAAAGGTGGAGTAGAAAGAATACTGAAGTTAAAGCTTCCCGAAGTAAAAGAAGTTAAGTTAGCTTATTAAAAGAAATTAGGTTATTGAACTATTGCCTGAACCGTGATTTTCTTGATTTAAAGATTTCTTGATTTTTCAGATGGACTCCACCTCGAAGGTGGAGTCCATCTTATCTCTGCTTCTCCTTCCCAAGTTCAATTTGGAGAGGAGGGAGACAGTCGCATCAACCAACGGGCAGTGAAGCATCAACCAACGGGTTAACCCGTTGGTTAATCACGATTTACGTTGATTTCGATATGTGTTCACATAGCTTTCCGCAAGGGGCAGCTGCCCCTTGTTTCTTCGCCGTTTGAGAGAAACTGCAGACAAATTTAATAATACGTTAAATACCAGCTTCTTTTTTTTGATTGAATAAGAAAATAACCTGTATTTTTCGCATAATCAGTTATAAAGTGGATTTTAAATATTTTATCATTTTTTTCGCAATGATAATAATTTTCCGAAATAAAATTGCCGTTCAAATCATACTTTTGAGTAACATAATAATCAGTTGATTTGTCTTTATTTAAAGGCAAAATTAAAATATTATATGTATCCTTAATTATTCCAGCTTCCATTATGTAATAATTTTCATTGTCATATCCTAAATTTGCTTCAAATAAATCAGCACTTGTTTCAACAATGTAATTTAGCAAACCTTTTGCACAGATTTTGTTTGTTTTAAAGTTTTTTCTATTAATTGAAATAAAAGTTTTTAACCAAGGATTTAGATAAAAATATTCATCATTTTCCTTGTTATAATCAATTAGACCAATTGAGGGAATATAATGAACTGAATCTAATTTATATGCTTTTTTTAAATCATTTAAAGACAGCAACGCTCTTGAATTTAGAAAGTGCGGATTGTTTGACTCTGTAATTAAAAATAAAGAATCTAAATGATTATTGTAATTCTTTTCTTTAATTATATTATGACAAACAAATAAGTTAGAGCTAAACTGCTTTGGACTGTTAGCCAATGTATTATTTTGCTTGCTATCTAATGTTTGAATATTGCCAAACAGAACGTTTACATTTCTGTTTAAATACTTTTTCCTCGTCATCTTTTGCTCCACTGAATCAACATTTTTTACTATTGTATCAGTTTTAACTCCGCTTATCACTTTTGCGTTACAAAGATATTCATTATTGTTCGTTGGTATTGCATAGTTAAATGAAAATATTGGGTACAACCTGTTATGCAACCACTCCAAATCTTCTACACTGATTTTTTCGGTAATTTTTTTAATTAATGCAGAATCAGGAGTAAAAGTATTTACTGAATCGCCGCTATGAATGTTAAAAACCCCAATTTCATTTTTCATTATATCAACATAAGATAAATTATTTTCTTTAATAAAAAAAGATTGGACCTGTGGATTTCCTATTGGATATTTAATTGGAATAATTTTTGAATAATCTAACAAATAGTGATTGAACAATTTTTGAATTGACTTTGCTGAGAAACGCTTTATACTATCCTTTTCAAAACGTGCAATCTCGTCATTATGAAAATTTAGAACGATTAAAGTAGGAATGCTTTTAATTCCAAATACTTTTAAAATAGAATCTGTAACTGCAAAAGATATATTTTCGCCCCTTATATTTTTTTTTATAAAAGGATTAATAAGAGAACTATCGGCAACTTTTACAATTATTTCAAGTTTAGAATTCGCGAAAAACTTCTCTATTTCACTAATTATGTTATTTATTGGCAACGAAACACATGATGCACAAGCAGGAGGCTCAATAAAAAAATAAAACGATGGCTGTTGATTTGTAATTAAACTATTGCTTTTACAGTTAAGTGTGAGCAATAGTATTAAAATAAAAACTACAATAATAT
>JAAYJM010000042.1 GCA_012522895.1 Ignavibacteria bacterium | reverse complement strand
TTTGTTTTCTGCAAATTACAAAAATTATTTAAAAAATAAAATTTATTTTATTTATTTTGAACCTTGATTTTTTAGTCTTTCTGAACGCAGTGAAGAATCCAGAAATCCCCCCAGCCCCCTTTTTCAAAGGGGGAGATAGTGTAGCACTGTCTTTCTGAACGCAGTGAAGAATCCAGAAAACGTTTCAATACGGCAATATTTCTAGATTCCTCGCTACGCTCGGAATGACAATGTTGTCCAGTATCTCCCGCTGGCGGGGGCAGGGGGTGGATCTTGCTTTAGATGTGCCACACTTTAAAAGTGTGGCACATCTTGAACTACTTCCCAAGTTGAACTTGGGAAGGAGGGGAGAGGATAATCACCTCAATATTACAAAGCTCTTTGTTATTCTGTCTGCTTGATTTATGAAGGAGCAATGATATAAACCATTTGGGAAATCTGCTGTCGAAATTGTGATTTTGCTGTTTCCTATTATTTTGGCTTGCTCAATCCGTTTTACTTCTATCCCGAGAGAATTAAAAATGGAAATTGAGTTTATATTTTGATTTTCTGGAATGGAAAAAGTTATTTCATTTTGAGCGGGATTTGGGAAAATTTGGAAATCCTTGCTAACGCTTTCCTTTCTTTCTTCTACTTCAGTTCTAGTTGAATCTGGGTCGAAAATTAAAATACCCCAACTCTTGCCCATAGATTGAGCTGGTATCCATAATCTACCGTGCTTGTCAATCTCCATATACATTTTATAGCACCATTGATTATCAGCTGAAGTATCTACTTTGGGAACTTCGTAAACCGTCAATTCACCGTCACTATCAATTTTATATAAATTACAGCTTTCATAACCAAAGAACCACAAGTTATCTAAACTATCTATTCGCATCCTATAAGGATAACCCCTTGTAACATTTAACTCCTTTTCAATTAACGATATACGCCAATCATTTGTAAAAGAAACACCATCATATTTAAATAATGCTAAATAGTTAGTTGTTGCATAAAAATTATCTTTTGAATCGAGCGCTAACTCTGAAAAATAGCCGTAACCATTTTCAACATCTTGAGTGCTAAACATTTTTTCTACCTCCTCGTCTTTGATAATATAGCAAGCATCAGCAACAACAAACCATACCCGATTCTCGCTATCAATAACGAAATTACACTTTGAACTATACCCATAGAAAAGTTCTTTCATAAAAATTGTTTCAAACCTATCATTCACATATTTGCACATAATTTCAAATTCTTCACGTAGTGAATCATTAAATATAATATATTGCACAATAAAAAGCCAAATATCACCATTTTTATCTTCTTTAATCTTGCGAATTGTTCTATTTGGGAAAGGAGAAATGTAAATATTGCTGTCAAGTTCTCTTACATAGATTTGATTTATCAAGTAGGTTGTGTCTGGCGTTACCTTAAAAAGAGGTGTAATTTTATGTAAAGTATCGGGAATAGAAAACCAATAATTTTCTTTTGAATCAACAAATAGGTTATAAATATCAGATTCTTTGTAGATATTATATAAAGAATCATTTTTCAGGCATTTCCAAAAATCTTCTTTTAAAATATGAAATATTTCTTTTTTATTATAGTCATAAATCATAATTATTGTATCGCTTTTGGACCTAACAAAAATTGTAGAGTCGCCTTTTGTAATTATAGAAGAAGAGATATTCATTCTACCATAACTTTCATACCAATCATCAAATTGTAAAAAACTATCCTGTGGTATAAATTCCCAAGTTTGAGGAAAAAGGTTATATGATAAGAATATTAAAAAGAAAAGGATTAATTTTTTCATAGTGTTCCCTTTATATTTGTAGTATATATGTTGCTTATCCTTAAATTTTACTTAAACTATTTGTTCTTTATATGAATTACAAAATGGACAAGCTTTATTTAAAATCTTTTTTAGTATTCGCAATTTGTATGGCAAGGCCAGGTGCAAGGGGGACCAGACAAGCTACTCCCAATTCTTGTTACTACGTATTCTTTTAAAATCTCGTCATAACAAATTGTAACAATTTCGTTACAACTCCTTACTTCATCATCGCATTTATCCATTAACTGGATAAAGGTTATGGTTCCGTCTTTGTTAAGTCTTGTATATGTGTACCATCCATTATAGCAAATAGCGTCATATAATCTTAGCATACACATCAAACCTGAAGGACATTTTGGAACTCCTTCTAACCCTAAAAAATTAAGAATATCTGGTTCAAGTCCAATGTGAACTAAAATTGAATCAGTTATACTTTGCATGTTTGATTCAAAAGACGCACCCGTACACAAAGGCGGATCGTAAACTACATCGATTTCAGAAATGGCGATGCAATGAAATCCATTAAGCATACCATAGCAATAAATATATTCATAAGTGCAACCATTATATATCATGAATATATCATGAATATATCATGGTTTCTCTCAATGATTCAGTCCAACCTGGTGGACATGCTTTGACGTTAGTAAATGCTATGACTAACAATGCTAGAAGAAAAAGTGATTTTTTCATAAAAACCTCCTAATGTGTAATATGATTACTTTTATTAATATGTCCCCGTTTTTTAATTTTCGAATCAAAAAAGCGGGTTTTTTTTAATATATTCCTTTTTCTTTATTTTCCCTCTTTCTTTAATTGCAATATATATAAAAAAAAATGAAATATTCAAAAAAAAATAAAATATATATGGAAAGCGCCCCCCTCCTTCCCTAGTTAAACTTGGGAAGAAGCTAAGCTCCACAGTAACAAGGGGTTGCAACCCCTTGCTGAAAGCTTGATCAATACAAATAAAGGTAATCAACCCACGGGTTAACCCGTGGGTTGATGCCGCACTGCCCCTTGTTTCAGTGTCGCAGCGTCTTTCTCTCTCCCCCTTTGAAAAAGGGGGTCGGGGGGATTTTCTTTTCTGGATTCCTCGCTGCGCTCGGAAAGACGTTGCCACTCTATCTCCCCCTTTGAAAAAGGTGGTCGGGGGGATTTTAGAATTTTGAAAAAGGTGGTCGGGGAAATTTCTTAAAAATTTAATTTGAACGGATAGAAAAAAGTAAAATCACCGTGATTACTGCGGCAGAAATTACTGTAAGTGGCTCAGCAATTTTTTCCCAAATAGTTTGTTCATTTTGAGGGATTTGAGGATTTGTAAAAGGATGTTTCCCTTTAATGTAATCAATATCTGAGCGGGCAATTTGGTCTATCAAAGCAAAATCCAAGCTGTCAATCTTTTCAATGTTTCCTTGATTTTTAAGAAAAGCAGTGATTTTTAGCTCGGCTTTTCTCTCTAATGAATCTGGGTTTTCACTTAGAAAATAATCAACCCTCAGTTCTTTAATGTGTATTTCTATAAAAGGCTGCTCGTCCTTTTTTTGCTCGGCAACTAATTTTATCGCATCAAATTTTAATAATTGCTCTTGCAATAGCCAGTTTCCCTCTGCCTTATCAATGTAAATCAAAGCAGGATCGAGTTTTTTTTCAATTATAAAATTATTAATATTTTTTGCAGCTCTTTGGCAAAGGGAATCAAAAATTTCGATATTGCTAATCGGCGTCCTGCCACTGAGCTTGCTAAACGCTGAAATAGTAAAAAACAAAATGAATATTAAATATTTATTCGTTTTCATCTACTATCTTTTTCAACTGCTTGTAAAGTTCTTCTTCATCGCCCGGGGCATAGCCATTGTGCTGCCAAACTATTTCACCATTGCCGCTAAAAAGGAAAGTGTGCGGGGGATTATTCACATTCATAGCGCGTTTGAAGTCGCTATTTTCGTCAAGATAAGATTCGTATTTCCAATTTCTGCTTTTTACAAAAGGAGCTACTTTTTTACTGCTGCGTGAATCATCAACGGAAATCACAATAACTTTCACTCCAGTTTCTTCCAGCCAATCCTCATAAACTTCGCTAATAGCGTTCAGCTCCATAATGCAGGGTTTGCACCAAGTTGCCCAAAAGCTAATTATAAAGGGCTTTCCTTCGTTAGTAAAGTCTTTTGTGTCAATGGTTTCGTTTTTCATGTTTTTTATTGATGCGGAAGGAATTGCTTTCAGATCTTGCGAGGACGCAGCATTAAAAGAAAAACATAATATTATCATTGCAAAAAATAAATTCAAGCAGACTTTCATAAATGCTCCATAATAAGATTTTAAAATTTAATCATTTTGTAAAACAACTTGGAGATAAGACGAAGAATGCGGCAAAATAATTTTATGGGCTATTCTTTAATTGTGAACTACTTCCCAAGTTGAACTTGGGAAGAAAATCTCCTTTTAAAATTCAATTTTGGGAGGAGGTGGTCATATACAATAATCAAGTAATCCTTTAATCAAGCAAATCAAGGTTCAAACTTTCTTGATGTATTTATTATTTCTCGCTTTTATTTTCTAAAAGTTTTTTGACTTCACGGTCGAAATCAGATTCAAACAGTTTGTCTTGTATCGGTCTGTATTTTTCAAATTCGCTTTCTGAAAATTGCTTGGCGACTTCGGCAGTTATTTTCCCCGCATTTTCCAAAATATCAGCATCATAAAATTTTAAGAAAGCATTAAGCTTTTCAGCCCAATCTTTCATATTCATTGGAATACCTTTTTCAGCTTGACTTTCAGCGTAATCAAGATACATAGTTACAATTCGGTTTAGAAACTTTATTTCTTTTTCGTTTAAGTAATTTTTTGCAATACTAACATCTGATTTAATAATTTTTCCTTCTGGTGCGTGTTTCCAAGTAGTAAGTCCCATATTTTCTTTTGAATGATTTGCTCTTTTTACAATTAACTCTGCCGCAGTATGTCCATGAGTTGCAAAGTGCATCTTATTTTGAACTAAAGCAAAAAACTGTTTGGTCGTAAGTGAATTCAAATCATAATCAATTGCCGTTGCGTATATGTCTGTTATTTGCTGATAAAAATTTCGTTCGCTTTCACGTATATCCCGTATTTGAAGAATAAGGTCTCTAAAATATTCTTTACTCAGATATGCACCGTTTTTTAGCCTAATATCATCTAACACATATCCACGCAAAGTAAAGTCCTTCAAAACCTGATTTGCCCACCTACGAAAATTTGTTGCTTCTGTTGAATTTACACGAAAGCCAACTGAAATAATAGCTTCAAGATTATAATGTTCGATATTTCTTGAAACTTCTCTTTTACCTTCCTGTTGAACTATTCGAAATTTTCGAATAGTTGCTTCTTCAATAAGCTCAAAGGATTGATATATTTCTTTAAGGTGGTAATTAATTGTATTTACTTCTACTCCAAATAGCTTTGCTATGAGTTTTTGTGTTAGCCAGATATTTTCATTCTCGAAACGAACTTCTATCGTATCTTTTCCACTTTGTGTTGTAAAAATCAGAAATTCTGCTGTGCTGTTTCGTATTACTAATTTATTATCTTTTTTCTTCGACATTTTGCTTGAATCTCTTGTAAGAGCTTGTTATTGTTTGATTTTTAGTTTTAGCTTTTAGCTTGAATTTCGTTACTTTTACTACGTTTGTTAGAATTTATTTCCAGATCTGCCAAACTTAAAAAAGTGTGGCTCATCTTTCTTTATATATACAATATTTTATTCTGAATTTACTTACTAATATCTTATAAATTTCTGCTGATAAACTTTGTCTTTGAAACGTAAAATGCAAAAGTAAGCTCCTGCTGGGAAATTGCTAATATCTACATTGCTCGAATGTTCCCCATGAGGGAAAAGTTCGTTTGATTTGACTACTGAAACAACCTCTCCAAGCATATTTGCGATTTTTATTGTTACTTGCTCTGGAGTTAATAAGTTAAATGCAATGTTTAAGCTGTTGTTCTTAACTGGATTTGGCGAAAGGAAGAGCGGCTGGTCTATCTCATTGTTAGAAGAAGAAGAAAAGTCGGGATTAACGTGCGTTTCACTATCAACATATTTTGCTATGAAGCTATCCCATTGACCAAACGTTGAAACGTTTGAAAGCGTTATTCCGTTATTAAATGTTAGTGTATCAGAACTAAAATCCCCAGCTACATACACATTGCCATTAGCATCTGTGTTTATTGATCTAGCACGATCAAAATTTGTTCCGGCAATTTTTTCAGCCCATTGGCACACTCCATCGCTATTATATTTTGCTAAATAAGCATCACGATAACCACTTTTTGAAAGCGTTATTCCGTTGTTAAATGTTAGTGTAGAATAAGAAAACCAGCCCGCTACATATATATTAGCGCTGGCATCTGTGCTTATTGAATGTTCATTATCAGCATTAGATCCTGCAATTTTTTCAGCCCATTGGCATACTCCATCGCTATTATATTTTGCTATAAAACCATCGAAATAACCATTGTTTGAAAGTGTAATTCCGTTGTTGAATGTTAGTGTTTTAGAACTAAAATAACCCGCTACATATACATTAGCGCTGGCATCTGTGATTATTGAATGTGTACTCTCAGCATTAGATCCGGCAATTTTTTCAGCCCACTGGCATACTCCATCGCTATTGTATTTTGCTATAAAACCATCACCTACACTAGTGTTTAAAAGCATAATTTCGCAGTTAAATGTTAGTATAGGTGAATCAAAATAACCGGCAACATACACATTTCCACTCAGATCTGCGCTTATTGAAAGTAGATAATCTCTATCTATTCCTGCAATTTTTTCAGCCCATTGGCATACTCCATCGCTATTATATTTTGCTATA
>JAAYJM010000041.1 GCA_012522895.1 Ignavibacteria bacterium | reverse complement strand
TCATATTTTTGGTATCCAATTCCTCTAATTTCTTTATGTTTGCTAAACTTTATATTTTGTTCCATTGTCATTAGCCTCAACGGGTGATGACGCCTGCCATGGTCAAGGTTGGTGAACCAAACTACATTTCTAAATTTGACAAGCCCTGTTTCAGGGTCGTAAACACCCTCTGCGTATTCTTTTATAAATGGATTATAAAAGTAAGCATTTCCAGCCTTGAAACCATTTCCCAACCACATTTTATTATCTTTTATGAGCGGAAAAACCTCCTTATATGTAATAGCGTTCATACTTCCGATAATCAAAAATTGCTTTTCAGCCTCCACAATCCAAGCTAAAAACTCTCGAAACAAGGAAAAAGGCGGGTTTGTGATTATCATATCCGCTTCGTCTCGCAGCTTTTTTATTTCTTCGCTTCTAAAATCGCCATCTCCTTCTAAATATTCCCACTCCAAATCATATATATCAATTCTGCCATTTTGGTTTTTATCCCTTGTCAAAGTGAAAATTTTTCCATTTGTTTTAGTTTTATCGTTATCAAATTGTGGGGCGCTTGTCTCAAACAAGGTAGGCTCATAGTCAAATTTAACGTTCTTGCTTTCTGGTGCATAACTTGTGCTAATCAATTTTTTCAGTCCTAACCGTTCAAAACTTTGTGCGAAATATTTAGTAAAGTTGCTCCATTCAGGATCATCGCAAGGCAGCAGAATTGTTTTTCCGCGGAATAGATCTTTATTGAAATCCAAATAAGCATTTACTTCATTTTCGATATCGTGATATTGAGTATAAAACTCGTCATACTTCGCTTTTTTTGCTTTGGTTAAATTTCTATTTCCCGACTCTACATTTTCCATATCTTCCCTTAATTTTATTTTTATACAAATATAGTAAAAATAAAAGAAAAAACATTATATTCCCAAATTCAATTTTGGAAGGAGAAGGAAACAAGGGGTTGCAACCCCGATGTAGTGTAGCAGCGGCTTTCTTTCTCCCTTTTCTCCGCCAGCGGGGGACATACTTTCTTTCTCCGCCAACGGAAAAAAAAATGGGCTTCCATCTTTTTGCTGGAAACCCATTTTCTTTTCTATACCTTGCCTGCTATTTGATAATTAGCAAACTTCTCGTTTCGGTATAAGGACCTGAAACCAACTTACAATAATAAGTTCCAGAAACTAAACCAGATAGATTAAGATTTACAGCGTATTCTCCGGGCTTTAAAACTTCAGAAAGAGGTTTGGCAACGACCTGTCCTTTTGCATTAATAATGGATATTTCTGTCCAACTTTCAAGTGCCACGGAAAACTCTAAATTCGCATTTGAGCTCGTAACTGGATTTGGATTAATTGGAGCAAAGCTATAAGTTCCGCCTGTATGCACAATTTTACGTAAATCGTTTATACATACTGGCTTCAACTCTAAATCATTCGATGTGTTTGTCAAAATAACGCAAGAAGAGCCAAGCGCAGTAATTTCATTTCTTATCGTAGCAAACCCAGATGTATCGCTCTGAGTTGGTAAAAATGTGTTGAATGTAAGGTGGAACAAGTCGCCGTATCCATCAATGAAATTTGTAGGACCTTTTGCAACTATGAAGAATGTGATTTCTCCGATTAGATCATTAACAGAAAGATTTTCAATGTTAAAGCCATTTTCAATAAGAGCGCCAAGCTTAATTTCACCTCTATCAACTTTAAGGAAGCCGTGGTCAAAATTTACTTTAACCTCAAGCTCTTGAATCTGAGCAAGCGAAATATCTTCTCCATTATCTAATCTTATGCTGGCTCTAACTTTTTGTCCTATAATAGGATTTTTCGATTCAGCAGAAATAAAGACAGAAGTATTGCGAGTAAATTGCTCGCCAAGACCAGTAAGCCCTGGAACAGCCAAGATTTCCGGCATTTCCAAAGAAGTATTTCTTACAATTAAATCTGCTGTGTGATTGCCTATTGAAATGGGCTGATATTTTACAACAATAGTTCTCGATTCGCCCTCTGGCAATGTGAAGCCAAGCGCATCACTTGGGTTTCTAAATGTAAAGTTATTTTCTAACTGGCTTATTTCCAATTCAGTTACAACTAAATCGCCTGAGCCAGTATTTACGATTTCGCAATCAATATACTCAATATCATTAAGGCAGGTCCGAGCATAACCGCCAGTTGCAGTAACGCTCTGCGAATAGCCATCTCCATTCCAATTTGATGTAACGTCAGCTTCGGCATCGCTTGAGCTTCGCAAGCTTGCTGAGTTGTTTCCAACATGGGCAGCAACAAATTGTGCTGGAAATTGGACAGATTCGCCTTCTTGCAGCACTATTGGGAACTCTAATGCGAGCTTGTTGTATTTAAAACCTTCGCTTCCAAAATCTGCCCAAGCAGAAGAAATTGCTCCTGCGTTTGGCAATGTAACAAAATCAAATATTGTTAAGGAGTCGCCATATTCCCAGGCTTCGTTAATAAAAGTAATTGTTCTTTCATTTGGACTGTCGAAGTCATCTACTATTGTAGTTCCAAAGTCATAATCGCTTGTAGCAATTCTTGGCAAAATACCAATACCTTTTAAAGTAGTTTCGGTTTCACTTCCGGCAGTATTATCGTAACGAATAACAAGCTCATACTCGCCAGGCTCGCTTGGGAGGAAAGTAACGGGAACAGCTGCTGTGCCGTCAGCTGGGATAGTCATATTTTTAAATAATTCTCTATCAAACTTGAAAGCACTGCCTCTAAGCTCAGAAACAATTTGAATATCAATGATTTTCACTTCTTCGGTTCCATTGTTTTCCAAGTGAATAACTTCGTAATCTGCCTCGTATGGCTCAACTGGGAAATTCTCTCTGCTAATACGTTTTCTTCCCCAATCATAAGAATTTGAAATTAAATAAGATTTTATACCCCTACCATTTAAAATTGAGATGCTATCAATCCGTTTGGCGTTGTTATAGAAAAGTATTTGGTCTGGATAATACCTTTCCTCGTTAGGAGTAAAGCTAACAACATAATTTTTAGTAACACCAGCTGGGATAATAAGCGGTTCAGCTTCGCTAATATACGGCAAATCGTGTGTGTACACGTTTTCAGCAGGACCCTCATAGCCAGTAATAATTAACTCAGTGCTACCTGCATTTTTAATATAAATATCTCTATTGACAGTCCTTCCAACAGAGACATCACCAAAATTAGCATCGCTAACTTCAATTGTTGGCTCGCCAACCCGGGCTTCTACTAAGGATTTATATGAGAAGATACAGGTATCGCCCACTCCTATTGAATCACGAAAACTAGTTATGCTTGTTTGAGTAGCAGTAAAGCGAACGGTGAAAGGAATTGAATCGCGTGGGAAAATAATAGTTGGCAAATTGAAACCAATAATTTCAAAGCCCTCAGTTCCAGATTTTAATTTTAATTCTTCGATATAAACATCGCTTGTAGAGCTTTCGTTAATCACCCAAAACGTTTCGTCCCTATACTCTTCAATATCGAGCAAGCCATAGTTAACATATTCGGGGCGTATGGTAAATTTAGGTGCGTAAAAGTTAATGATCATCATAGTATCATTGCCGCGCCTGTCTGAAAAAGTAACCACCAATCGGGCATCTTTCGAAGGATCGACAACGTTAGCTTTCCACTTTGTTTCTTTGCTTTCGCCGGGCATAAAGTTAGTATAAGAAAATTCAAAGTTATAGCTTGCCTCTTTGTGATGATAAATAATTGAAAGATTTGACCTTACTTCTTCATCATTTGGCAAATCCACAACCAGTCCATCGTCAATAGCTCCATAGCAATCCATTGTCCAAGTTGGGTATGGGCAAATAGTATCTGGTTTGGTTAAATCGCCAAGCGCAACACTTGTTGGGAAGCCATAAGAATCATAGTTGGAAAAGCCGTAAGCGTAAGCACAAAATGGCTTTTCTGCCCTAATGCGGTAAACACCATCTCCATCAAGCTGAATCATTTTTGAGTTATATTGCCGCCCGTGCACTAAATAAGCAAAGGGATCGCCAGGGGTGGCATCAAATCCATTTATGTTTTTCCATACCACCTCGCTACCAAGCACCGTTCCAAGTTGAAGGTCATCTGGCATTCCGCCATTATCATCAGCTTCATACACCACATTTACGTAGTTTTCTGGGAAACCGAAGCCACCGCGAATACCGGGTGTGTTAAAAATAATTTCTTTTTGAAATTGTTCTAATGGCGTTAAAACAAGTTGGAATGGATCGCTTATTACGTCATCGTCTTCCTGTCCCGGATTATATTGAGTGATGCTTATTGGCTTATCTCCAGAAATTACAACGCTTCTTGGAGGACCATCGTCAGAGCGCATTTCCAAAAAGCCAACACCATAAACTCCACCAACGTTCGGAATGATTGCTATCTGTCTTCCATCTCGATATATCTTCGTGTCTGGTTCTTTTGCAAATATTTTGATTATCGAATTTTTTCTTCTATTTTTCATTCTTGTTACAAAATAATCTCTACCCCAAGTATTTGTAGGAAGGTCCATCTCAATAATAAAATCGCAATAGCCCTTATCGCTCGGGATATAAGCGCAAAAGCTTCCAGAAATAACAGATACTGGTTTTGATGCAATTACTCTACTCCCGGATAAATCGGCAAAAGCACCTAAGCCTGCAACAAGCAGAACATCACCTCTATTCAAAGTATAGTCTCTATAATCACCGGGCTTCATTCCCCCGGGGGTAACAGTCCATTCTGTCCCTCCAAGAGTGAAGCGAACTTTTGTGTTGTCATAAGGAGCGACAACACTTGAATAGCTCGTTAGCCATTGAATTTCATTTGAAGATGGGTCTGCATAAGAGGCGACTATATACTCTTTGCCCAAGGCATGGACTGGGAGTGCGAGAAAACCGTCGCTTGTGTAGTGGTATCGCGTAACTCCATAGCATATAATTGGATCGTCAGAATAAATATAGATTCCATAGCCACGGAAAACCTGCTCTGGCTGAGGCATTTCCCTATCAGTCTTTTGATAGCACTGCCCCTGAGCTGGGTTTAGCCTAAATTCAATAATGTCGTTAGGAATAGTTCTTTTTGTCTCTTTAATACTTTTCCCTTCGATTTCCATTGTTACATTTGTAGCGACCCCGGAAGAAACATAAATTCTTAGATCATTGCTTTCGCCTAACTCCTCCCAACAAGGGTGGAAAGTAATATAGAATTCTCTTCCATGATTATTCGCACCGAGCAACTTCGGTAAGTTTTTCCTTAATTCGTCTACATCAAATTCTGCTTTTAAAACCGGAGATGTAAGCATTAATAAAAACAAAAAAAATGATATAGAAAAAAGTAGTTTACCTTTCATTTTTTTTTCCTCATGAATTTATTTACAAGAAATTATTTACTAATATACAGCATACAATTTAACAATATTTGTTTTAAAAAAAAAAGTAAATTAAAAGAAAATGAAAAAAAGTGCAATTATGAGCAATTATTTTATTATATTTTACTGAAAATAGCCTTTTTACTTTGCAATCACTATCGGTATGGTGTAAATTTTTCCATTTGCACTGAGACGGTGGAAATATACCCCGCTTGGCAAGCTTGAGGAGTTCCATTGGATTGTGAAATATTGATTTGCTGGTGCGCTTTCGTTAAAAAGAGTTTTTACGCGCCGCCCGAGTGAATTAAATAGTTCTAATTTAATTGGCTTTTCTTCCATTAGATAGATTTGAAAATAAGCAGAATTTCCATAAAGAGGATTTGGGTAGGCAAAAAAATCAATAAAATCATCTTTCTCGCTTGAATCAATTGGGTTGAAAATATTATCTAAATCGAAAAAATAAATGCTATCGCAAACAAACCAAAGCCTGCTTTTATTTCCACTTTGAGCGATTTTTATTAGATTTTGATTTAATAGCTTGTTTTTTATTATCGCTCTGTCAAATTTAAGTGGTGAAAAAGTAAAATCCTTTTCTGCAATTAAAAAATTGCCAAATTCATTTACCAATAAAAAGCTATTTCCTCGATTAGAACCAGAGATAAATATAGGGAAATCAAAGTATTCGAAAAATGATTTATTAAAATAATATTCCCAATTAGCCTCCAGATTTTTGGAGATTGCAAAAAAAGAGCTAATCGAATCGCTGCAATATGCAAATATGTTTTCGCTGCTCATATAAAATTTTGAAATGGAAAAATTCTGCTCATCTCCAGCAAAGTTCCAATTATGCCCAAAGTCGCTTAAATGCAGAATTCTTGATTTATTGGTGGATATAAAAGCGTCTTCATATTGAAAAAAAGCAGTTTCCGTTTGCAAAAGCTCACTTGCTTCAAATTGAAGTTGGGGCTTTATTTCTTTCCAATTTTGTCCGCCATCGTCAGTTAAAAAAATTTGATAAAAGGGTGAAAAATATGAATTCGCGAGAATTATCCCGTTTTTTTCGTTGAAAAAGTGAATTTTGCTAATATTCCAAAGACTTGTTGAGTTTAGCTTAATTTTTTGCCAAGTCCCTCCCCGATTTTGGGTTAGCAATAAAGAATGGCTCTTGTCTTTCCTTTTAAGGTAAATTAAAGCAGAATTTTCAGATATTCCCTCAACAGTAATTTCAAAAAAATCAGTTTCAGCGTCTTTAATTTCATCGCAGAACAATAGCTTATCTTCATTGGCAAGAAAGAAAAATGGAGCCTTATTCTCGGAAAAACCAGCTCCCCAAAGAAAGTTAATAGCAACAGGGGAAATGCTTTTTATTTCTTTATAATCAAATTTATAATCAAAAAAGTTTTGCAAGCTCGGCTTATTGAGTTGAGCTTGGAACTCAGTTTTTGACTTTAAAGCAAGCGGGATGCTTATAATTTGATAATTAATATAATCATTTGATTTTATTGTAATTAATAGATTTGCACGCTTTTCAAACCATTTTAACTTATCGCTTGCCTTTAAATATAGTTCAAGATTGCATTCCTCTAAATTCAAAATTTGATTTAAATAAAAGCGATTTTCCTTCATTTCTATCAAAGAATCCGGGCTTTCAAAGCTAATTTCTATGCTATTGGCATCAGCGAGAAAATTCTTAAAAGTAAAAATAAAGGGCGTCTCGATGTAATTCTTTAAGCTGTCTGTCTTTTCTTCGTTGATGAAATGGATGCATTCAATTCCCGGTATAGGCTGGTCCTTAAAATCAGCTCGATTATGCTTTAATGCAGCATAAGAATTTGCTTTTCCAAAAAAATCTTTTCTTTCTAAGTCATTTTGAGTAAAAGGAGATGTGCTTGAGCGAATTTGATGGCGAATCTGTTCTGGCGACCAATCTTTATGAATGGATTTAATGAGAGCAGCAATGGCAGAACAAATGGGCGCAGAAAGCGAGCTACCGCTTGCCTCTTCGTATCTGTTGTTTGGATAAGTAGTTAGAATTGATATTGAGGGCAAATAAGTTGAAATCGGAACGCCATAATTAGAAAAATCTGCTGGACCCCTGCCATCGGAAGCCCCCACATATAAAAGATATTTGCTGTTTCTTATGTAAATGTCGTCATCATTAATGCAAGAAGCAGAGTTTCCCGCAGCAGCAACAATCAAGCAGCCCATTTTTTTAGCTTGGCGAATCGCATCAAATTCAAAATTAGTCCTGCCAAGCCCAAGCCAGCTACAATTAATAATATCGGCACCGAGCATAGCTGAATATATTATTCCTTCACTTGCCCGCCAGCCTGCGCCGAGGTCGCTTTGCACCTTGACTGGGAGAATTTTTGTGTGATAGCCAATCGAGCTTATTCCAATTTTATTGTTTGTTTTCGCTGAAGCTGCTCCCGCTACGCTTGTCCCATGGAAAAAATATGAGTCTTCCGCTTCAAGTCGGGTGTTGTTGTCTTCTCTAATTATTCCTTGCTCGTATTCTTCAAAGCTAATGTCGGAGCAAAAGTCCCAGCCGCGCCAATCGTCAATTTTTCCGTTTCCATCATCGTCAATCCCATTGAAGCGTTTGTCATTGCCTTGGGCATCAAGACCGCACTCGCCTGGGTTGCACCAAATATTATCAGTTAAATCCTCGTGCAGATTGTCTATTTCTGTGTCAATTATTGCAATAAAAACATTTGAATCGCCTTTCGTTATTTCCCAAGATTTTTCTGCAAAAATCTCTTCTAAAAAGCCTTGCTTTGAGTAAAGAGAATCATTTGGGATGGACTGAGGAATGGACTTGAAAATTGGATCTGAGTATTCAATTAAGCTGCTTTCAGACAATAGCTTCGATAGTTTAATTGGGGAAATGTTGTCTTTATATCTAATTTCAAAAATGCGGCATAGTCCAAACTCATCATCTTCAAATTGATTTGAGCTTAGAAAAAAGGAAAATTTTTGAATTATTGAAATGACATTTATTTTTTTTAATAATTGGTTAAGCTCTTTATTTTCAAAAGATTGGCTGGACGTCAACTTTTGCTTTTCTTTTGTTTTTATTACTACTATATTTTTAAAAATATCAGAATTTTGCTTTAAAGGAGAAGCATTTGCAGTTCCAGAGGCGACTAACAAAATTACAATGGCAAGCAAGAAAAAGTAGATTTTCATTTTTCGCTGGCGTCAACAATTTGTTCGACTTCTCGCCATATTTTTTGGCAAGGGAATTTATTTTCAAAAAGCTGTTCCCCAATAATGAGAGAATCTATAGCTTTATGCTCTCTTTTAGACAGGTCTATTAGCTGGGTCGAGCTAACAACAGCATTTTTTAAAGAAATTTTCATATTAAACTCAAGGGCCAAGCTGTTTAATTCTTTTAGTTGAGTCTCAATGTTATTATTGTTGGTATTCTTAATGTCATTATTACTGCTAAAAGTGAATATCAAGCGATTTGCGCCCAGCCCGCTAATATATTGCATATAGTCTTTTAAAGAACTGTCGTCATTATCCGCTAATTCTTTTTGATTAAAATTAAAGGCAACCCGGGTTGGACTATACTGCTTAATTAAATCATCAATATTTGTAATTCTCTCAACAAGGGGTTTATCAATCACTATTCTTTGAACGCCTCCCTTTAATAATATTTCACATTCTTCACGGCTTTTGAACTTAGAAAAAACCTGGATCGGAATATCTATTGTTTGCGAAATAAAGCAAATGGAATTTACATTCAACTGGTTGTTTTCACCTTTAAAAGAATCGCTATCAATAATATAAATTGATTTAGAGTTCTCGTTTCTTAAAAGTTTAGCTAATGCAATTATATTATTCGCTAAATTTTGATAAAACTCTTCTGTCCCATGCTCGCCTTTTATGCAGTCGCAGCAAACCCCTTGCGATAAATATAAAGAAGGAATAACAAGAAGCATCGAATTAGCTCCTATTTGTTTATTATTAATTGGAAAATATTGAAACTCTGTTCGTCATTAATTTTAACAATGAACAAACCATTTTCAATGCCATTCAAATTAAACAATATTTTGCCAAAAACAAAAGATTTATTTTCTTTTAAACTTATTTCTTCATAGTTTAAAGTCCCTTCTAATCGCTTATTCCCAAATATATCAAATAGTTCTGAATTTAATTTAAGCTCAGCTTTGCTCTCCTTTTGTCCAACAAAATCAATTTGAGCATAAACAGTTGCTGGGTTTGGGTATGGCTGGCTCGTAATAAATCCATTTGAATAAAGTGAGCTTGTTTCTAATCTTGTCCTAATCCCGCATTCAGTTTCACCAAAATAGATATTAGGAATGCAAAAAGTTTCAAGCGGGATAATGTGATTTGAGCAAAGGTCTGGGCAAAGGATTGTATCTCTATTGATTCCAAGCTTATTAGGAGAAACGCAGATTTCAATTTTTTTGCTCGAATACGGCTCAATTTCCAAAGGGAATTGGCTGAGCGGAATTGAAAATACCGTTCCATCAAATAAGTATAAATCGTTAATCGTTTGCCTTGTTGGACCTTTATTGTATATTTCCAAGGAATCGCAATTTAATCTGATAATATTAGTAGTGTCAATTATAAAAAGCTCCTTTCCCGCTAAGTAATTAATTACTAAACGATTGGAATCTTTTCTTATGTCGGCATTATAATAACTACTTTCTCCGCGGCAGCCATTTGAATCCACTACAATCACTTTGTAAAGCCCGCGCTTTGTAATCTTAGCGTAATTGCCTTCCGTTTCAAGTTCATTTCCATCTTCATCGAACCATTTGTAATTATTATATTCCTGCTCTGTTTTTAAAAGTAAGTAATTATCATCGCAAATGACGGAATCCTCTAAATCTAATATTTTTGGCTTTGGATTTGGAAATACTTTTAAAAAAAATTCAGCATCCCCTTGGCAGCCGTTTGAGTCCACTACAAGTAGCTTATAAAGTCCTTCCTCTTTAGCTGAAATACTTTTCGTGCTATCTCCGCTTGACCATAAATAAGACAAATAATTTTGTGAAGAGCTTAAAAGGGCGCTGTCGCCTTGGCAAATATAGCTCCCTTCAGAAGAAATAATATTTGGCTGTGGCTTTGGATTTAAAAAAACTTCAATCACATTCGAGGCTGTGCTGTCGCATTCGCTATTTGAAACTATTAAATGGTATTTGCCTGGTTTGCTCACCCAAATATAACGGCTAGTAGAGCCATTTGACCAGTTGTAATATTTGTAATCTTTTTCGGGATAAAGCATAACGCTATCACCTTCGCAAAGATGATTGCTCCCCCAAGCTAAAATTTCTGGATTGAGCTTTTGGATTTCGGCTGTTCTATAAACTCCACGTCCTACCACAAAGCCCAGAGTATCGTTTATAAACCAAATATCATCTAAATTGTTGTTTTTTTCTATACCGCAATTTTTATTAACCCAAGTTCGTCCTCCATCTACTGTAAAAAGGACATTGGAATCCCAGCCGCAAGCCCAGCCCCGCAAGGAGTCTAAAAGGAATGTTCCAAACATTGGCTTTCCGGTAGAGTATTCTCGCCAGCTTTTGCCATTATCGCTTGTAAAACGCATTCCGCCACTTGTTCCACTTCCGGAGCAGCCTGTAGAAAATGGAACAAGAAAAGATTTATTGTAATGAGTAATTTCTTCCTGCCAGTCATTTTCTCCACTTCGAGAAAAAATTTCCCAAGAATAGCCGCTGTCGTTTGTTTTCCAAATTCTTCCGCTGCTCGAAGCAAAGCCGCTACCATCTTCATAGAGTATTAAATCTGTAAGCCCGGAGTTTTTTTCATTTCCCAAAAATAAATGCCAAGTTGCGCCCCCGTCAGAGGTTCTATAAAAATGTTGACGCTCTTCGTAGCAGCCGCCTCCAATCACTCCACCATTATTTTCGTCTAAAAAATAACAGCCCCAGAGCATATTGCTTTCTTTAGGAGAAACGTTTTTCCAGCTTTGCCCGCCATCGCTGGACTTATAAATTCCGCCGCTCCCTGAGGTATAGCCAACAAGCTCATTAACAAAATGAATGCTTTCAAGTTGGTCTATACCCGAAATTGTGGTGCCTCTCCAAGAATCTCCGCCATCAGTTGAGCGAATAACTTTCCCATTATAGCCACAAATCCAACCGAAGCGAGGATTTTCTGGAAGAAAAAAAACATCGAGCCAGTAGTTATCGACATAGCCTTCCTGAACATCGTTAATTTTTTCCCATTGCGATTGCATTTCAATAGTGCCAATGAGAAATATGAAAATTGAGTATATAATCGCAATATAGATGGGTTTTCTAATCATTTTATTTTTAAGAACTTGCAAGAATCTAAAAAATAATCTATGCAGCCCCTTTTGTAAGTAATTGAAATATAAGCTGTTTGAATTTTCCAAGAAAAATATTTTTATTTTTTAAAATTTTATACTTGACATTTTATAAAAATATTAACATATTGAATTAGTGTAAATTTGAAAAAAAAAATTTCTTACTTTTTTTAACGAGTTACAAGCTATTCTTATTTTATTAAATTGTTAAAAATCAAAATTTTGTATATTTTAAGCTTGATACTTTAACAAATTTATTCAATTTAAAACGAAATTACAAGTAAATTTTTATGTTAGAACTTTTCCCAGCTATTAAAGAAGACCTTTCACCAAAAGTAGTGCATAAGCAAAGCGCCAGCAGCGATATTTATGCACAGAGCAAATGGACAGAGTGCTTGGAGCTTATCAAAGACAATGTTCCATCGCAAGTGTATTTGACTTGGTTTGAGCCAATTCAAGCCCTGCGGCTTGAAAACTCTAAATTGGTCGTCAAAATTCCCTCTCAATTCTTTTGCGAATGGATTGAAGAGCATTATTATCCTTTGCTGGAAAAAACAATTAAAAAATGTTTAGGACCAAGCGGCAGTTTGGAATATGAAGTGGTGATTGAAGAAACTGGCGATAGTTTAGAAGAAAGAACGATTAAAATGCCAGCCTTCAAATATCCTACTAGCAAATCTGATCCGCAAGTAGATTCAAACGAAGGAGCTATTGAATTTACATCGCATTTAAACCCGCGATATGTTTTCGAAAATTTTGTTCAAGGTGATAACAACCAATTTGCCAGCTCGGCATCAATTGCCATTTCCGATAACCCCGGAACAACACGCTTTAATCCGCTTGTTATTTATGGCGAAACCGGATTAGGCAAAACTCATTTAGTTCAAAGCATTGGAAACAGAATTGTGCAAAATAAAAGAGCAAAGCGCGTCCTTTATTCGACAAGCGAGCGCTTTGCAATGGAGTTTATAAATTCTATTCAAAACAATAGAACAAACGACTTTAGCAATTTTTATCGCAGCGTTGACGTCCTAATCATTGACGATATTCAGTTTTTTCAAGGAAAGGAAAAAACACAGGACAATTTTTTCCATACCTTTAACGCAATTCACCAGGCGGGCAAGCAAATTGTGCTTACAAGCGACAAACCTCCTCGCGACTTAAAAGAAGTTGACGACCGACTTATCTCGCGTTTTCAATGGGGTCTAATCGTTGATATTCAGCCCCCGGATTATGAAACACGCATAGCAATTCTTCAAAAGAAAAGCAAGGACGAAGGAATTGAGCTACCGGGCGATGTTTTGGACTACTTAGCAAAGCACACTACAAGCAATGTCCGTGAGCTTGAAGGAACTTTAATTAGCTTAGTTGCCAAACATACATTTGAGCGCAAAGAATTAAATTTGGATTTGGCTGCCGAAGTAGTTCACGGAATTGCATCTGTCAAAGAAAAGGAATACAGCTTGGAAACTATTAAGCAAATAGTGGCTGAGTATTTTAAGCTGTCCGTCCAATCCTTGGATTCTAAATCCAGAAAGCAGGAAATCGTTTTAGCAAGGCAGATGGCTATGTATTTGACGAAAGAATATACTCAGCTTTCATTAAAATCAATAGGGAAGCAATTCGGTAACCGCGACCATTCCACAGTTATTTATTCTTGCAAATCTATTTGCGATCTCATTAGCACTAATCCGAGTATGAAAAACACTTTTCAAGCATTAATAGCGAGAATTAATAGATAAAAAAATTAATAAATAATAAGAACCTAATTTTTGTATGCTCTTTTGTCCGATAGGAGCAGGGGGATTTTTGCATCTTAAAGACCCTTGCTCTGATAAGCTATTTATCTTTTTGACGTGCGTAATAAAAATTGCTAAATTCTGCGGATAGCATAATAATAAGGGCTAAATAATAAACCCACACTGCAAGCGAGGCTATAATCGCATAAGCGCCGTAAAATTTCCCATAGTTTGAAATAGTGCTTAAATACCAGCCAAACAAACGGCGCGAAAGCTCGATCAATACAATACACATTCCGGTGCTTAAAAGTCTAATTTTAAGCTTCGGCCTCTCGCTTGGAATGAAAGTAAAAACCAAAAAGAACAGCAGGAAAGAAACGGAAATCGAAAAAACCATAATGTAAAGTGTCGAAAAAATCGGCTGAAGCGGCTCTGGAAGATGGTCTATTAAATATGCTTTTGTAAAGCCAATAAAAGGGAAAATGTAAGTTGAAATTAGAATCAAAATAACTAATAAGATGGTAATTAATATATCCCTTAATTTATAGAAAATGAAGAATTTTTTTTCTTTTATTTCAAAAATTGCATTCAGTCCAGCGCGAAAGGAACTAAAAAGTGTCGAAGAAAGCCAGAGCAAAGTAGCAGCCCCAATTAGACCCGCAATTCCGCTCCCTTTTGAAATACTTTTTACCTCAACCGCAATTGTATTTAAAAATTCTTTTGTATTTTCGTTTGGCGGTAAAAGTTTATTTACTGTTTCGAATAAAAATTGAGTTAGCTGTTGTTCCTCAACAACGAAATTACTTAAAATGTAAATGGCAACAAGAAAAAGCGGCATTATATAAAGAAGAATATTTAGGGCTATTCCGGAAGAAATTAAGAAAAGGTGATGTTTATCTGCTTTTTCAAATAGTTGCTCAAAAAAGAGATAGCTCGCTTTTGCTTTTTTAATAAGAAATTTTATGAAATCAAATATTTTGTATATTTTAATTTTAGCCATAATCGCGTCCTGTGCTAATCCTTTGCCACCGCCCGGCGGTCCGAAAGATATGGTTTTGCCAGCTATTATTGAAACAGTGCCAGAAACAGGCACTTTAAATTTTCAAAGTAAAAAAATAACTTTGACATTTAACAAATATATGAATAAAAGCGAAGTTATTGAAAATGTTTTTATTTCCCCGGAAACGCCTTTTACTTTCAGTTGGAGTGGAAAAACACTTAGAATAGAGCTGAAAGGAGATTTGAAGGAAAGCTCGACCTATACCTTGTCGCTTGGCACAGATTATTCCGATTATTACGCAAGAAATAAGCCGGCGGAGGCATTTTCCCTCGTTTTTTCCACTGGCGATGCGATTGATAGCGGGCAAATCCAAGGAAAGCTTTTTGCAGAAAAAACTGATGGAGCTTATATTTTTTGCTATTGTCTTTCCGATAAGGATAAAGATACGCTAAATTTTAGCAGCACGAAACCGGATTATTTTACACAAGTGGGTAGCAATGGAAATTTTAAAATTCAAGCATTAAAAGATGGAGAGTATCGTCTTTTTGCAATACGTGATTTGCACTCAAATAGGCTTTACGATGCCTTGACAGACGATTTTGGGGCTTATATTGAAGACGTCAAGCTTGTTTCAGATTCTATTCCATTTTTGAATTTGAAACTTGGCCCCCCTCTTGATAGCTTAAAAGTTCAGCTTTATGGGCTTGAGCAAGTTAGCAATCGAATCGTAGAGGCAAGTTTTAGTAAGGATTTAGATACATTTTCAATTAGTTCAAAATCTTTTATTCTTTCAGACAGCTCGGAGCAAAATTTTATAAAAATCAGCTCTGCTTTTCTTAATTCAAAACAATCCGTCTTACTCGTAACAGAGGCGCCATTGCAAAAGGGAGAAAAATATAAATTAACTTGCCTGCGCGATTCAAATAGCATAAAAGATGAATTTGGGAATTCAATTTCATATCAAAAGTATTTTAGCTATTTTGTTTCAAATGGTTTAGAGCTGGAAATAGAGCCGAAAATAATTAAGCTACCATTTGCCGACAGCAGCTTCAATGTTCCTTATGAGCAGGAGTTCAACTTTATTTTCAATATGGGAATAAAAGAAAAAGACATCGCGAAAAGGATTAAACTTATTAGATTAAGCGATTCATTAGATTACGATTTTGATTTTAGTTTTCCAGCAGAAAACATTATTAGAATAAGCCCAAAGCAGCTTTTTATGAACTTTGAAAATTATGTTCTTAGTTTTTTTGCCGATTCCCTTTTGTTTTGCAATGATAAAAAGTTCGCAGATACAAATATAAACTTGCGTTTTCAAACCATTGACAAGCGCACTTGGGGCGCTATTTCTGGCAGGGTAGATTTCAATTTGGATTGCGGCGCCGATTTATATTTAGTTTTAGAATCGAAAAAAGACAAGAGCAAATATATTCAAAAGTTAGACGAAAATTTGGAGTGGGAATTTACCCAAATACCGACCGGAGAATATCAAGTAGAAGTATTTTGCGATAAAAATGGGAATAGCAAGTATGATTACGGCAAAGCGAGTCCTTTTTCCTTTTCTGAGCCCTTTTATATTTTCCCAGAATTGCTAATTGTGAAAGCTCGTTGGAGAGTAGAAAACATTATTTTGCAAAAAAAGTAAAAAAGATTTGGGAAAATCTAATAATCATAATATTTTTGCATTTTTGAAAATGTGAAAACTTGGAGAGAACATTATGTTTTGGACACCGGAATTAGCACAATATTTAGAAGATGCGCCTTGGCCTGCAACAAGAGAAGAGCTTGTCGATTACGCAAATAGAAGCGGTTGCCCAATGCAAGTAATAGATAACCTGATTGAGCTTGATGATAATGACGAATTATACGAGGGAGTAGAAGATTTGTGGCCTGAATATGAGGATGTTATTTCCGAAGATTATTTTTACAACGATGACGAAGAAGAGCAGTATTATTAATCATCCCGCCATTGATTGCATTATTGTAGAAAAGAAAAGATCTGCCACAGCTTCGAGCTGTGGCAGATCTGCGTTAACATTCCGTATGAATTTTAATTATTAATTATTAATTATAAATTGTTAATTATTCTTTGAATGAAAATTATCCCGATAGGGATTGTATTATTGTAGAAGTCAATTTTCCGCTACTGTGCTTATCCCGTAGGGATTATATTTTAAAAACGAAATAAATAATTTAATCCCTGGCGGGATAAATCAGTTTCGCTATGATATTTTCCTACAATAATATAATTCCTACGGAATAAATAAAGAAAGATATAGAATAAAAAATTCTGAACCTTGGTTAAAAGGTTTGCTGGATAAATTGATTATTGTATATGTCTCCCTCCTTCCAAAATTGAATTTTGGAAGAAAATTTTCTTCCCAAGTTCAAATGGGAAGTAGTTCAAGCTGTGGCACATCTATAAAGAATATCTTCACTTGCAGATCTGCAAAATATTTATTATTTTGTAGAAACAAGAAATCCAAAAAAATATTATGGCAAAGAAAAGTTTAAACAAAAATTTGCACGATGCGAAAAGCAACAAAAAAGACGAGTTTTATACGCAGCTTGCTGATATTGAAAAAGAGCTAAGGCATTACAAAGAACATTTCAAAAACAAGACTGTTTTGTGTAATTGCGATGACCCAAGAGTTAGCAATTTTTTCCATTATTTCTCTTACAATTTTGAGGTTTTGGGACTGAAAAAGCTAATTACCACCTGCTATAAAAATCAAAATGCTGAATTGTTTAGTGATCACAAATCTGAAAAAGCAATCTACCTCGAATATTACGGCGACAAAAATGATAACAGAGTTCCAGACCCCGAAGAAATTGGCATTAAACATTTGGAGGGCGATGGCGATTTCAGAAGTGCCGAGTGCATAGAACTTTTGAAGCAGGCAGATATTGTTGTTACAAACCCTCCCTTTTCTTTATTCAGAGAATACGTTGCCCAGTTGATTGAATTTGATAAAAAATTCGTGATTTTAGGTCATCAGAATGCAATTACATATAAAGAAATTTTCAAATATATAAAAGATAATAAAATTTGGCTTGGACATGACAATGGAGGGACTAAATGGTTTGGCGTCAACGAGCATTACGACATAGCTACTGAATCAAGAAAGAAAATTGAAAATGGAAAAAAATACTTTAGTATGGGTAGCGTTAATTGGTTTACTAACCTTGATATTCAAAAGCGGCACGAAAATTTAATTTTGTATAAAAAATATTCACCTGAAGAATTTCCAAAGTATGATAATTACGATGCAATAAACGTTGACAAAACAAAAGATATTCCCATTGACTACGAAGAAGAGATGGGAGTTCCCATCACTTTTTTAGATAAATACAATCCGGAGCAGTTTGAGATATTGGGATTAGATGACCATAGATTAATTTATCCAGATTGGAGAGGTAGAGGACCAGATCTAAATGGAAAAACGCTTTATAGAAGAATAATAATAAAGAAGAAGCAGGGCTAGG
>JAAYJM010000040.1 GCA_012522895.1 Ignavibacteria bacterium | reverse complement strand
TGTATGAGTTTAACAAATATTTCTGGGACAATTACAGCATTAATCACACCTTTTAAAAAGAAAGGTGATATTGATTTTAAGCAGTTAGAAGATTTAATTGAATTTCAAATTGAAAATGGAGTGCAAGGCATTGTTGTGTGCGGCTCGACTGGCGAAAGCGCAACCTTAAAGCCGAAGGAAAAGCAAGCTCTTATTATCAAATCAGTAGAGTTTGCAGCAGATAGAATTCCGATAATCCCAGCCACTGGGACTTACGAAACTGAACTATCGCGAGACCTTTCTATCTTTGCTCAGGAGCATGGAGCGAGCGGCGTTTTAATCGTTGCGCCATACTATTTAAAACCCACCCAAGATGGTCTTTTCGAGCATTATAAAATCATCGCTGACGCACTCAATATCCCAGTAATTATTTACAATATTCCGGGACGGACAGGCGTCAATATTAGCGCCTCAACTCAGTTGAGGATTGCTAATTCATGTAAAAATGTTATCGCTACAAAAGAAGCATCTGGCAATTTGAGTCAAATGATGGATATTATTGCCGAGGCGCCAAAAGGCTTTTCGGTGCTTTCTGGAGATGATTCCTTGGCACTTCCGTTAATAGCCGCAGGTGGCAAAGGAGTGATTTCCGTGATTTCTAATTACGCTCCAAAGCAATATGCTGAGTGCATCGATTTAGCAATACAAGGAAAAATTAAAGAAGCTCAAAAAATTCACTATTCACTTTATAAATTATTAGAGCTTAATTTTATTGAGCCAAACCCGGCTCCCGTTAAATATGCTCTTTCATTGATGAAAATGGCTAACGACACAGTTCGAATGCCTTTGCTTCCTTTGAAAATTGAAAACAAACGGCTATTAAAAGCAGCGATGAAAGAACAAAACCTAATCTAATTATTACAAAGACAAATGGATCCAAACACTTTTAACCAAAGAGACGCTTATAAATTAGTTGAAGGATTAGCAACAGGTCAGTTTAAGAACGAAATTTCTCTATTAGAAAGTTTAATTAAAGATGTTGTCGACCACGGAAACTTTAATATTGTGGGAGGCAGAATCTGGGAGCTTGACGCTGAGGAAGAGCTTTATCGGTTAAGATATCAGCACGGGAATTTGAAAAAAATTCCTGAAGGGTATTTTGTTCCGATAAAAAAGCAGCCCATTTTTAAAAAGCTGAAAGCCCAAAGAACGATTTTAAACGTAGAAACAGACAAGGTGCTTTTAGACACCGGCATTGAATTTTTTTCAATCACCGGTGTGGGCGAGCTTGTAAAGTTGCCAAGCGGAACGTATTTTAAATATGCTATCGGTTTTAACGCTCCGGAAATTTTACAATCTTTTTATGAAACTTTAGCTATTATTAGTAGCGTTGCCTCGATAGCATTGATAAACTTATCTACTAATGCAGAAAAATTAAAAATAAACAAAGACCTTGAAAGAGCTTCAGAAATACAGCGAAATCTTTTGCCAGAGCATAAGTTAGAATTTCACGATTATAAAATTTTTGGTGTTTGCATCCCCGATAGCAAAGTCGGAGGAGACTATTTTGATTATTTGAAAAGTCCTGTTGGGCAAGAAGAACGACTCGGCATTGTAGTCTGTGACGCTGCAAGCAAGGGGCTTCCGGCTGCAATTCAAGCTCTGTTCGTTTCTGGGGCAATAAGAATGGGCGTGGGTTTTTCCACCCGCATTTCAAATTTAATAAATAGACTGAATACGCTTATTTATGATACTTTTCCTTCCGAAAGATTTGTTACTCTTTTTTTCTGCGAGCTAACTTTATCTTCCAATCGTTTAGTTCTTTATTCCAATGCGGGACATTGTCCGCCAATGCATTATTGTCCCGAAAGCGATTCGATAAAGTATTTAGACGCCACTGGTGGATTGCTTGGCTTGATGCAAAATCAAAAAATTGAAGTTGAAAATACAACTATGTGCCCCGGGGATATAATTCTGATTTACACCGATGGAATTACAGAAGCAAGGAATAGTAAAAATGAATTTTTTGGAGAAAAAAGAATAGCTGAGGTGATAAAAAAGCATCACAAAGAAAGCTCGAAAACCATTGCTTACAGCTTATTGGAGGAGGTACAAAATTTCTCTGCAAATTCTCAAATAAACGATGATAAAACGATAGTTGTCATTAAAAGAGACCCGAAATAAAATCAACTTATAGATTGCAAAAAATAATTACTTGTTAAATTCAAGTAGCTCAAAGCCCTGTTTGACAAGAATTTTAATTTACACAGCTTTCTAAAACTCTTGTTGCTTTGAAACGAAAAATATTTAATTTTTTTAAATCTTTTTCGTCTTAATAGAAAAAGTTTTAATAATATTAGTCAAAGCTATGAAAAATAAAATCTGCTTTAAGCTATTAGTTATATTATTTCTAATTTTTTCTATTCAAAGCTGCGAATCGAAAGAGCCGGAAAAGACTTCAAAATTATGGGTAGAAGCAAAGAGTTCTAAAACTGAGCCGCTTGACGTTTTGGACGATGCAAATAGTTCAGTCAGCTATAGCAGAAGAAATGCTATTACAAACGCTGTCAAAAAATGCAGTGCCGCCATTGTTGGAATTAATGTAAGCTCTTATGTGGAGCTTACCCGCCGCGATCCCTTCGATATTTTTTACGATGACCCAATGTTCAGGCATTTCTTTGGGAATAGAGGCAGAAGAACGCAAAAATATGAAATTCAAGGGCTTGGCTCCGGATTTCTTATCTCGCCAGACGGCTACATTTTGACGAATCACCACGTTGCGGGCAACGCTTCAAAAATAATTGTAACTACTACAGACGGCAAAAAATACGATGCCGAAATCGTAGGAGCAGATAAAACAAGTGATGTCTGTCTTTTAAAAATCAATGTGAAAAATTTTCCTTACCTTAAGCTTGCCAATTCCGATGATGTGATTACTGGAGAATGGGCTATTGCTTTTGGCAATCCTTTTGGACTTTTCGATTTGAACGCCCATCCCACCGTAACTGTTGGGGTTGTTTCAAATACGGGTGTCAATTTAATTCAAGACGATAGAGTGTATAAGAATATGATCCAAACCGATGCTGCGATTAGCTCTGGGAATTCCGGCGGTCCTTTGGTCAACGCCCTTGGCGAGGTCATGGCAATAAACACTATAATTTTCTCTACTGCTCAAAGTCAACGTGGTGCGGGTAGTATCGGCATTGGCTTTGCTATTCCAATAAACAGGGTGAAAGAAATTGTTGATGAGCTAAAAGAAAAAAAGACGATTGACCGAGATTTTTATCACGGCATGGAAGTAAGGGAAATAGACGAGCAAATTCAAAAGTATTTGAATATTGAGAAAAGCGATGGGGTAATCGTTTTTTCCATAGAAAGAAATTCTCCAGCCAATGATGCAAAGATTGAGCCGGGCGATATTATTTTAGAAATTGACGGAATGAAAATTTTGAGACAAGATGATTTTTTAATCAACGTGCTTGACGCAAGAAAAGGGCAAAAGCTAAATTTAAAATTGCTTAGGGACGGGAAGGAAATCAATACAGTTCTTACTTTAAAGTCGAGAAAGAAACGATAAAGTGGGGGAGAGTTTAAGCTGTTTAGAAGCAAAGGGACTTGTAAAAAGATTTAAAAAACGAACCGTGGTTAAGGGCGTTTCTGTTTCTGTAAAACAAGGAGAGGTCGTGGGTTTACTCGGTCCAAATGGAGCGGGCAAAACCACAACTTTTTATATGATTGTAGGAATGATTAAGCCAAACGGCGGGACTGTAGCTTTAAATTCTATGAATATCACAAAAAAAGCTATGTATAAGCGCGCCCAGTTTGGTATTAGCTATCTTCCGCAAGAGCCATCAATTTTTCGCAAACTATCAGTTGAAAACAACATAAAAGCAATTTTAGAATTGCAAAAGATGAGCCGCCCAAGACGAAAAGAGCGTTTGGAAGAGCTTTTAGAAAGCTTTGGGCTGGCTCATTTGAGGAAAAGCAAGGGCTATATGCTTTCGGGAGGAGAGCGAAGACGCTGTGAAATAGCACGCTCGCTTGCTTCAAGTCCAAAATTCATTCTGCTCGACGAACCATTTGCTGGAATAGACCCAATAGCTGTGGAGGATATTATGCAAATGGTGAGGAAGCTGAAATCGCAGGACATTGGAATTCTAATTACAGACCACAATGTCCATGAAACGCTTTCTATAACTGACAGAGCTTATATTTTAATTGATGGCAATATTTACACCTCCGGAACTACAGAACAAATTGCTGAAAATGCAGAGGTTAGAAAAAATTATCTTGGGGAGTCCTTCAAATTAGAAAGATATGAATAATCTTACTATTTAGTGCTTTTTTAAAAAACGAAAAGCAGTTCACTTTTTAAAATAAATTGTTTTTTTTCTTATATTTTAAAAAATTTCTTATATTTGAATTTTAATAACAATAAATATAATACTTTAATGAGCATAAAAGAAATAAATAAAAAGATAGAAAAAGCAACTTGCGTTTATAACTTAAAAGGCAGAGCAGAGGAATTGGCAGAAATGTTAGAAATTATAGAAGTGCGGACAAAATGTGAAACTCCAGACCATTGCGAATATAATATTGGAAATTGCGGCGCTGCTCACGGT
>JAAYJM010000039.1 GCA_012522895.1 Ignavibacteria bacterium | reverse complement strand
TTATATATCTGAAAGGGAAGATACTCTAAATTATTTATTGGATGCTAAATCAGAATAGGATTGAATTTTCAAATATGAATATAATAAAAGATTTGCAAATAATTGAAATAAATTGATTTATAAAAAAACCTACATAGCCCCATAAGGAAATATGTAGGTTTTAAATAAAAAAACTATAGTTTTGCGCTAAGCTTTTCAATCATATCTTTAGTCATTGAATCAATATCGTATTGAGGTTTCCAGCCCCATTCCTTTCGCGCTGCGGAATCGTCAATGGTGCGGGGCCAAGAATCTGCTATTTCTTGACGGTAATCCGGATTATATTCAATGGTAAAGTCTGGAATATACTTTTTTATAGCCTCAGCAAGCTGCTTCGGAGTAAAGCTAAAAGCAGCAACGTTGAAATCGCCGTGATACGTTAGATTGCCAATATTCGCTTCAGCTAAAGAAATAGTTGCATTCAGGCAATCAGGCATATACATCATTGGCAGCATAGTGTCTTCAGTCAAAAAACAATTATAATGCTTTTTCTTTATTGCTTCATAAAAAATTTCTACTGCGTAGTCAGTAGTCCCACCGCCGGGCAATGTTTCATAAGAAATTATGCCGGGATAACGCAAACCGCGACAATCTAAATCGAATTTGCTATAATAATAATCGCAAAGAAGCTCACCAGCCACCTTGGTAATGCCATACATAGAAGTTGGCTTTAAAATGCTTTCCTGTGGTGTATTTTCTCGCTCAACACCTTTTCCCCAGACAGCCATCGAACTTGGTAAAATCACTTTTTCAATGTTATTCTTAACGCTCAGCTCAAGGATGTTCATCGTGCCGCCCATATTCGTTCTCCAACAGAATTCGGGTCTTTTTTCTCCATTAGCAGAAAGAATGGCAGCTAAATGAAAAATCGTGTCAATTTCAAAATCTTTAATCGCGCACTGAATCGCTTCCGGAATTAAAACATCAAGAACGCGAAATGGCCCCGATTCCTCAAATGCTGCATCTGGCTTTTGAATATCAGCGGCAACTACATTTTCTTCACCATACTTTTCCCGAAGCGCAACAGTTAATTCTGAACCAATTTGACCTTTAGCTCCTGTAACAAGTATTCTTTTCATATTATCCTTTTTTAATTTATGAAATTTTTTTAACTTACAATTTCAATTTTCAAAAATTCAATTTTCAAAAATTCAATTTAATACAAATTACAAAGATATGAAAATTCAAAATGCACAGTTTCTGATTGGTTCAAATAATGTTTCAAAAATACCAAAATACAATTTCAGCGAAATAGCTTTCACCGGCAGAAGCAACGTTGGTAAATCTTCGTTAATCAACACAATAGTTCATAGAAAAAAACTTGCTAAAGTTAGCTCGACTCCCGGAAAAACAAAGCAAATCAATCTTTTTCTTGTAGACGAATCATATATTCTTGCCGACTTGCCGGGCTTTGGATATGCTGCGGTTTCCAAAACTGAGCGCCAAAGTTGGAAACAAATGATTTACAGCTTTTTTTCAGAAAGAGAGGAATTGAAATTAATTTGTTGCTTAGTCGACAGCCGACACGAGCCGCTTGATTCCGACCTTGCCCTTATTGAATGGTTAGAAAATAATAATAAAAATTACATTATTATCTTAACAAAAGTAGATAAAATAAGCGAAAAGCAGATAGCCCAGCGGAAAGAACAGTTTGAAAATTTTGTTCAATATTGCAAGCATTGCATTGAGGTATTGCCTTTTTCTTCTGTTTCGGGTGTTGGAAGAAAGGAACTGCATGCAATTATGAAGCGGGAAATTTCTTTTTAATGATGAATCCCAATTAAGAAAGAGTTTTATTTAAATGTAGTAGAGAGTCAAGAAATCCCCCCGACCCCCTTTTTCAAAGGGGGAGAATTATTATTAGGAGGAAACACAGAACAGTCCTGTGTCCCCGGCGGGGGAAGGGAGTGGATCTTGGTGAGCGTCTAAAATGAAAAACAGCGTAATCACAGTTCAGACAAAAATAAATTCAACCCTAATTTAAAAACTATTGTTAAATTTGCATAATGAAAGAAAAGCTGGCAAATACTGATTTAATAATAAAACATTGGGTTGAGTCTTCTGAAGAAGATTTGAAAGCTATGCGAACTCTGTTTACGACTAAATCTTACGCTTGGGCTTTGTTTATCGGTCATATCACCATTGAAAAGCTGCTTAAAGCGATTTACGTCAAGAAACACAGTTCCAACGCACCTTTTACGCATAATCTATATAGATTAGCTGAGCTGTCTGAAATTGAGCTTTCAGATGAAAAAGCTGATTGGCTTGATCTTATTACTTCATTCAACATTGAAGCTCGTTATGATGATTATAAAAAAGAATTTTACTCATTGTGCAACTATGAATTTACTAATAAGTGGATTAAAAGAATAGAAGAGATTTTATTATGGCTCAAGCAGATATTATAAATATAGCTCGAAAATACGCTGCCGCAGTAAAAAGCAAATTTAGTCCGTCTAAATTATATTTATTTGGCTCGCAGGTCAAAGGAAATCTGCGTAAAGATAGCGATATTGACATAGCGGTTGTTTTAAAGGATTATGAAAAAAAATTAGAAATCCAAATAGAGCTAATGCGTTTGCGTAGGAAAATTGATAGTAGAATTGAGCCACATCCTTTTAGAGAATCTGAGTTTGGCAAACATAATGTTTTGGCAAATGAAGTGATAAATAATAGTATTGAAATAGCATAGCTTTATGTAGATGTAAATTTCCCGCTAAACCTCAAATTTGGAAACGTCAGAAATCCCCCCAGCCCCCTTTTTCAAAGGGGGAGAATTATTATTAGGAGGAAACACAGAACAGTCCTGTGTCCCCCGCTGGCGGGGGAAGGGAGTGGATCTCAAATTTTCTTGTCTGAACTAAATTTTTTACTAATTTTATGGTTTTATTGCCTTTTTATCCCGATAGGGATAATTTATTTTTGTCTGAACTGTGATTTGCTTGATTGAAGGATTTCTTGATTTTTCATAGATCTGCCACACTTTCAATTGTGGCAGATCTTTTTCTTTTCTACAATAATACAATCCCTTTCGAGATAACAATCAGAAAGTTATATGAGCAATTTGCTGTTCATATAAATGGAAAATTCTTCATTTTGCTCGTAAATAAAAAACTAAAATTTGCATTCCAAAAATTTTTTACTATTTTGCAATTATTCAAAATACAACGAAAATTTACAATTAATCATAAAAGGGAAAAATATGAAGAAAAATTATTTACAAAATGCTAAACGATTTGTAAGAAATTCTTTATCTTTCTTTTCGTTCATTCTTTTGTTTTTTACAACGATGCAGACTTATGCGCAAAACCCTCAATGCCAGTGGACTGAAAAAATTGTCGGAGCAGGTTTTGATTATGCTGTATCAACAAGCACAGATAATAATGGTAATGTGTATGTAGCTGGTGATTTTGATTCACCAACACTAACATTTAACAACGGAATAACACTTGCAAACAGTGGTGTAGATGATGCTTATTTAGCAAAATATAATAGCGATGGAGTATGCCAGTGGGCTGAAAAAATTGCCGGAAAAGGTTTTGATCACGCTAGATCAATAAGCACAGATGCCAATGGCAATGTTTATGTAGTTGGTTATTTTCAATCTGATACACTAATATTTAACAACGGAATAACTCTTTCAAATAGTGGTTCTTACGATCCTTTTATAGCAAGATATAATAACGATGGAATATGCCAGTGGGCTGAAAAAATTGCCGGAACAGGTAGGGATGAAGCAAGTTCAATAAGCACAGATGCCAATGGCAATGTTTATGTAGTTGGTTATTTTCAATCTTATACACTAATATTTAACAACGGAATATCACTTGCAAACAGTGGCGATTTAGATGGCTATATAGCAAAATATAATA
>JAAYJM010000038.1 GCA_012522895.1 Ignavibacteria bacterium | reverse complement strand
ATTAAAAGCTATTTACAATGAATATCAAATATATTTGTAATGCAATTTTTTATCGAATCAATAATGTAATCCTTCACTGAACCTAATTTTTTAATAACAATAGTTTGTGAAATTGTATAAATTTTGTCTGCTCTTACTTGTGAATCAGCTAATAAAAATCCATGTTTTAAATCTTTAGAATTCAAATTAATACAATGTTCTTTTGTCGTAATATTTGAAGTAATTGCCATAACAACAATATCATCGGTAATGTTGTTATATTCTTTTTTTGAAATAACAATAGCTGGCCTTTTTTTATTAGATGTTAAATCGGTAAATGGAATAGGTAGAATTATTATATCACCTTGTTCAAACATCATTCCAGACTAAATTATCAATATCATTATCCCAAAAATCAATACTACTTTCTGATGCTTTTAAATAATCTTGAGCCATCACTCTTTCAATATGATTGTTGAAGTCATTTATGGTATAATCTTGTTCTGCTCGTTTAAAAGGTTTGTAAAATTTAATTTTTACAAAATAACTACTATCTTGTGGCAATGGACTCATTATTTTTAAAGTTCCATTTTCGTATATACCTTCTATTTCAAAAACTTCTTTAATCATTTGCTTTCTGTATTTTTTATTTTTATATGTGTTCTCTGGAATTTTCTTTTTCCACGAATTTACACAAATGTTTTCAATAATAGACTAAAATTTAAATGCCGACAACGGAAAGCCATTAGCTGATAGCCACTTAATGCACTGCCCTTTCAGTTACATTAGTAACCTACGGGTTAAATCGAATATTTTTGCGTGTTTCCTTGATTCTATCTTTGAAACATTTGTAAAATTAATACTTTTTTTAGTATTATGCAAAGAATTTGTGTTGAATTTGATTAAGATTCTAACTGAGTTTCATCAAGCTTATTGCTTTTTTCATATAAAAGATCTGGGCATAAATCCGCTCCGTTTACCCATTCTATTGAATCGAAGGCAATTTTTACTGTGTTGAAAATCTTTTTGTCTTTCAATTCTTTAAAAATTCCATGATCTAAATGAGCACTCATATCAAATATTTTTTGTTCTGAATTGTTAAACTGCAAAAGCAACTTGTAGTCTTCTAATGGCTTAACTTTTGTAACTGCAATCATAAATCACCTTAATGGTTCTATTTTAAATGGAATTTCACCGTTCTGAGCTAACTCCCAGTTCATTAACAAATCGTCTTGGTGCAGTTCTATCCAAGCAATAATTAAACGTTTTTGTTTGTTTGGGAAATATCCTTCGATAAATTCTATATTTTTTTATATATCAACTATTGCTGAGTAACCTTGATAATATGCATGAATATGCGGTGGGTTATGCTCCATTAGTCCAAGGTGCATTCTGACAAGTATTCCGTAAAAAAGTGATATTGTAGGCATATCATTAATTATTCTATTTTCATAAGCAAATTATAATTATAGTGTCGCTTTATGATTTAACTTTTTTGTATTTTAGTCGTTTGCCGATAGCCGTCGGCTATCGGCTACTTACTTCTTCTCTTTCTTTACTGTGTGCTTTAGTTTTAAGATAGCAAAATTGATTTCAATAGTAGTTTCAGTGCCGCTTAAAGCTAAATCGCTATCGAAAATGTCTGTGATTAACTCGCCGCTTCGTTTCATTAATGGACGTTTTTCTTCTTCTGACTGTATTTTCGATAAAGCTCTTATGTTTCTACCAAGTTCTCTAATTTTGGAAAATGCTTCAATAATTGAAATAGTGGTTGCAGTTGCTTGTGGGCTTTTCAATATAGTAGCAAGCATATAAAGCCCTTTTTCAGTAAAAGCTTTCGGTAAGTGTGGAGAATACTTTAACTTATCGAGGTGGTGGAAATTTTCCACCACCTCAGCTTTCTCTTCTTCACTTAAATAAATAATATAGCTTTCAGGAAATTTATCGGGATTATTTTTAACTGCTTTGTTGATATCCCTTGTTTCAACGCCATATAGCAGAGCCACATCGCTATCTAAAATAACCTGTTCATTACGAATAGTAAGAACTTTACTTTCTACATCTTCAAATTTGATAATTTCCATATTTCAACTTATAGTTGTCGGTTACTGGGTTTTTCTTGCTATCGGCGTTTAAATAATTATTAATTATTAATGGTTGACAGATGATAGCAGGCTGCAAACAGTTGAGAACTTGTTAATACACATCTCCTCGAAAATCAATAGTTTCAATATTTACAATGTGGATTTGTCCTTTATAGTATTCAAAAATGATTCTTATGTTGCCTTTTCTTATTCTGTAAAGCCCCTGCAATTTGCCTTTTAGTTCTTTTACATCTATGTTAACATTTTGGTTATTTAGCTTCCTTATACCTTTTTCCAATAATTCCCTAATCTTTTTAAAACTGATTATAGATTTATTCTTTAATACAAACTTTTCGGAAGTCTTTGAATAATTTATCTCTAATTCTATCATAATTCAATGTAAATTCTTTCAGTTCTAACAATTTCCTTATCTTCTTCTGTCATTGCGTCGAGAATTGCTTCAATTTCTGCCTGCTCCTCGTCATCGACTTGTTCAATATTTACTTTGCTAATACGCTTATCTGATAAAATAGAGCTAACCTGTTCAATTACAAAATTGTTAATTCTTTCTTTGTCTATTGCAAGAAATAAAGTATTTTCATTTTCAGCAATATTTATAGCACTTTCCATTTTTTTCTCATTTTTTTATACTAAAACTCTTACAAGATAATCCAAAATAACGTATTTAGATAAGAACAAATGCTCTTTGCTATTTGCAGTTGATTTTTAGTAAATTAATAGTTTTCGTCTAAAAGCTTTTTAGTGTAAATATACTCTTTTATGTTAATTAAATCGTTTTTTAGAATTTCAAAATAATTAGTTGCAAGCATAATTCCACTAATTATGCTAGAAATATCATCTGGATACTCCTGTGTTAATTGGTTTCTTAACTGTCTGAATTTAATCCAGTTACTTGAACTTGATATTATTTCTAACTTTTCAAGTTTATCTAAAACATCTACGTATGACATATTGCTTTTATACTCTCCTAATGCTGCTAATAACCTTTTAAACAACTTATCCCCAACAAAATCTTGTAGCTTTGTGTATCGGAATATAAAAGCATCAATAGTCTTAGTTATTTCATTGTCATCTTCAATTAATGAATCTTCTAAGTTAAATTTTTTAATTTGATTTAAAGTTGTGCTGGCTCGTTTAAGATGTAGAAACGTTGTGTCTATTATGCTTTTTAGCATAAAGCAACTCCATCTCTTTTAGCAATTTCATATAAGTCGATTTTTTTTGCGTTCTTGTCAAAAATAATTAAGTCGATTTTTCTTTCAGTAATATCTCTAAAAGCTTTGCTTAAAAACTCAATTTTGTCTTTCATATCAACCGATTCCTTTGTTTCGAGCATTAAATCAATATCGCCACCTCTTAAATCATTATTAGCTCTACTTCCAAACAAGTAAAGGCTGATTTCTTTTCCAAAGCTCGCTTTTGCCAAATTGACAATTTTTTCTATTTGTTCTTGGTTAACTCTCATCGGTAAGTTCTTTGTTTTATTGCCCTTATCAAACAACAACTTAATGCTCTGCCCTTTCAGTTACATTAGCAACCTACGGATTAAATCGAATATTTTTGCGTGTTTCCCTGATTCTATCTTTGAAACATCAGTAAAATTAATACTTTTTTTAGTATTATGCAAAGAATTTTTGGATCGAATCATTAGCAACTTCTTACTGCCTGCTGTTAGCTACTTACTCTTCTCTTTCTTTACTGTGTGCTTTAATTTTAAGACGGCAATGCAAATAGCATTATCTTTTTTTACTTACTAATAGGCAAAAGTTATCAAAAAGCTCTATTCATAAAAGACAAAGAATTTCATTTAAAAGCTAATTAATTCTTGAGAGCTTAAAATAATTAAATTAGCATCTTGAAGAAATTTAGTTGTAATGCTATTAATGTTAAGTTTAATCAGATTAATCAGTACATCATTTTTAATGTTGCCAGTTTTAATTAATAGAATTCTTGGCGGAATACCTTTTAAAAAGTAGTAATCAAAAAAATCTTTATCTTTTGATACTATAATTCTGTTTTGATTAATTGCAATTTCAATAATCTCATTATCAGATATTAAATGACCATCAGGAAAATTAGTTGTATGAACGGAATCAAACCCTAACTCTACAAATAGTTGTGATAAGCTTGCTGGTAACTGCGTATCAACAATGAATCTCATTGCGTTTACTGTGCCAATAATTCATAAGATTTAGTATCAGTTAATTTTGACGCATATAAAAGACAGGCATCAATATCTTCTTTTTCAAGAAATGGATAATCCAGTAAAATCTGTTTTGCGGTCATTCCTGAAGACATTAACTCCAATAATTCTGTTACCGTAAATCTCATATTCCTAATAGTTGGTTTTCCAGATCTTATTTCTTTATTTAGTGTTATTCTATTTAAGATGTAATTCATAATATATACAATTAATATATACAATCATTTTTTTATTTAATCAAAGCAAAAATTTTCTTATTTATGTGTATTTTTTGGATTATCTTTTTCACCAAATTGCCATAAGCATTGTTTTAAAGAAAATTAGCAATATCGCTGAAATCAAAGCTTTAAAGTAATGGTTTTCTCGAATCTTTTATGCAATATCAGTCAAAAGGCATATACCTTAATGCACTGCCCTTTCAGTTACATTAGCAACCTACGGGTTAAATCGAATATTTTTGCGTGTTTTCCTGATTCTATCTTTGAAACATCAGTAAAATTAATACTTTTTTTAATATTATGCAAAGAATTTATAGTAAGAATTTTGCTTTCCACTTCTTCAAGCTTGATTGTTTGCATGTATAAGCTATAAACATTATATTTTACTCAAAGATTCAACAAAGTAATTTAGATGATTTGAGTAATTATCATTAATCATTTGGTAATAGAATCCAATTTCTTCAGGAAGATAGTCGTGAGCTATTCTATTTCTTATTTGCCTCATTTGTATCCAATCAGAGGTAGACAAAATTAATCCAGATTTTTCAGCACGATTTAAAGTATCTCTAAGTGTTAGAGAATTTTCACCGAAATTGCTCAATTCCCATGTTTTTAATAATCGAAAACACATTTCAGTGCATCTTAAAAATCTATCGGACAAAGCATCATATCGCTCTAATTCCTCATCAGAATAATCTTTGTCAGAAACAAAAGCACTATACTTTCTAAGCGAACTGTTAAGCAATCTCAATGATTTATTAGCTTTTACAATTAATTCCCTGTATAGCAATTCAATGTTGTTCATTTTAGCTGCACTTTCTTTATGCTGTTTAAAAAAGCTTGCTGCTCTTTTTCAATCTTCTTTGGATTCATTATAACAATGTCAATGCTCTCGTCAGCCTCCAAAAAATATTTAGTTTGGATATCCAATTTTAGCTTCATCGCTTCATCTGTTTCGGAAAAAATCAGTATGTCAACGTCTCCACCTTTTTTCTGCAAATCTACTCTTGAGCCAAATAAATAAATTTTCCCTTCAACGCCTTCAAGCGCTTTGATTAGTGCTTGCTTTTGAGTATCATCTAATCTATATTTATTGAGTTCTTTTAGCATCGGTTCGCTCAACCTCGTTAAATTTGCTTTAACTATGCGTCCATTAATGAAATACTAAGTTAGCAAGTTCACTGCACCATTCTCAAATTTATAAACCATTCCGGTTCTGGAACAAGTTGCTAAACCCTTGTCATTAAAAACTAAACGCTCTCCGGCTTCGCTAAGCCAACCAATTATTTTCCCCGGCACCCCAGCCACAAGAGCATAGTCCGGAACGTTTTTCGTAACAACAGCACCAGCAGCTACGAAGCAATGCTTCCCGAGAGTATGCCCGCAAACAATAGTCGCATTTGCACCAATTGATGCTCCTTCTTTTACAAGGGTCTTCAAGTAGTATTTCGAGCCAACTTGTGGGTATTTGCAACGCGGGTCAGCTACGTTTGTAAAAACCATTGAAGGACCACAGAAAACGTAGTCTTCGAGCTCTACTCCTTCGTAGATCGAGACGTTATTTTGCACTTTACAATAGTTTCCAATTTTTACATTGTTTCCTACATTCACATTTTGTCCGAAAACGCAATTTTTCCCTATTTTTGCATTGGATTGAATATGACAAAAGTGCCAAACCTTCGTTCCCTCGCCAATTTCACAGTTTTCGTCTATATAAGCGGATTCGTGCTTAAAATAGCTCATAGCTTTTTCCCTTTCAATTTTAAAACGTAAGGATGGGTAAAATCGTTTACCTCCATCGGCTTCATGAATCTAATTCTGTAAACGCTATCAATCGAGGGATAAGCATCGTCAATGCCATAGCCTTTTCCATTTATGATGTCTTGATATACGACAGTATGCAGATCTGTGAAACCGCCGGTAAATTCAAGCTCATCTCCGTCAATACTAATAGAACGGAATGTGGTTTTTCCAGATTGAACGGCTTCTGTTGGCAAATCATTTTTATCAATGGAAAGAAACCAACGGACATTAGCGTTTTCAAGCTCCATAAAACCACTCATTTTATTTGCCTCTGCCAGAAAGACGGTGTTGCTCTGCTCTTTACCGAAAAGCCACATCAGCATATCAAAAAAATGAATGCCAATGTTTGTTGCAACACCGCCAGACTTTTCAATATCGCCTTTCCAAGAGTAATTATACCAAAGTCCGCGTGAGGTAATGTAAGTCAAAACTACATCGCGCTTGGTTTTTTTATTTTCAGAAGCAACTTTTTCTTTCAGTTTAATAATAGTAGGGTGGACTCTTAATTGCAGGATATTGTAAACTTTTTTGCCTGTTTCTTCCTCTAATTCTTTTAGGTATCTTAGATTACTGGGCTTGATAACTAAAGGCTTTTCACAAATTGCATCAGCTCCTAAGCGCAACCCAAGGCGAATATGGGCATCGTGCAGGTGGTTCGGAGAACAAATGCTTAAATAATTAACTTTATTATCATTTCCAGATCTGTGCAGTTTTTCAAGGTGGCGGTCGAAGCGCTCAAATTCTGTAAAAAAGCTGCAGTCCATAAAATAGCTATCAATAATTCCAACGGAATCGTTAGGATCGCAAGCTGCAATCAAATTATTTCCAGTTTCCTTGATGGCTTTTAAGTGTCTTGGGGCTATGTAGCCGGCTACCCCTGTAATTGCAAAATTCATAATCTTTTTTTCAGTTAATTAATAATTTTTCTGTTAACGTTGCCGTTTGTCGGCAGCGCTTTTACGAATATAAGAAAATTCTTAAAAAAATAAGGATGTTTGTTCTGCATTTTTGAATTAAGCAGATACAAACATCCCTGTTTTAACAATTATTTTCTAAACTTGCTTTTTACATAAGTTTACTTGATCTTCAATTTACTTATTTTTTGGCTCTATAGATATTTTTGTGCCATCAGCAAAGCTAATAGTTTCTGGAACCCAATATGCAATCAGTTCTTTGGTATCCCTCAGAGCTACATCATACTGGTTGTCTTTTTCATGGGTCCAAAGCTCTTGCTGAGTAACTTTTTCTCCAGCCTTAAATGTAATATTCACATAGTTAATAGGTCGAACTTTAACAAGTTGATTGTTTTTATTAACAATTCTAATTTCGCCTTTTATGAAATTAATATCTTTGCCCGTTAAATTAGTCATAGTAAAGCGAACACCATCGGCTTGCAAAGTATCAGAATCGATTTTCAATTTTTCAGAAAACTCGACTTCCAAGGAGTTTTTCAATTCTAAACGAGCAACGCTTTGAGAAAGAGCATTTAGGCTGGAATTTCTAAAAAATTCCTTTTGCTCCTCAATAATTTTTGCAAGCGTTTTGTTGTATAAAGAATCTGGGCTATCAATGAAACGTGCTATTCCGTTAGCAAGAAAATCAATTTGTTCTTTACTGACAGTTTTATCGTTTTGCACTTTTTCTACTATTGTAGAAAGATTGTCTTTTGTTAAAACCTCGTTCAGCACCTTGGATTGGCTTTGCTGGGTGCAAGCAATATTAAAAATGCAGAATGTCAATCCAATTAAAAGGAGGATTGCCTTAGTTGTTTTAAACATATATTCTCCAAAAAAAATTATAAACATTTATTTACTTATTTTAATATCAAAAAAAAATTTCTTACAAAACTAATCAATTAATTGCTCTTTTAGAACTCCAAGTCGCAAACCATATACATTTACAATGCAGTAATCCCTTTGTAAATATGAAAGGCACTCTTCTAAAATAATACTACCAGCGCTTATCACGTCAGCTCTCATCGGCTCAATTCCATAGTTTTGAGTGATTTCCGGAACAGTCAGCTTTAAAAAACGATTTGTAATTTTCTGAATGCTACTAAGCTCCAATTTGTGATGATTCACAAGTTCTGAGTTATAATCTTTAATTCCTATGTGAACAGCTGCAAGTGTGGTAGGAGTTCCAGCCACAGCATAAATAGAGAATTTTTCATCAACTTTTGGAACGCCTTGCAAAATATCACAGATAAAAGCTCTCATCGCTTGGATTTCCGTTTCTTTCGGCGGGTGATTAGAAAAATATTTTTCGGTTAATTTTACAACTCCAATCGGAATACTCTGCTTGAAATGTATTTTTCCTTTATGTCCAATAATTATTTCAGTGCTTCCGCCACCAATATCAATTACAAGGGAAGGCTCTTCGTTTTCAACAGTTCCAAGATAGCTTAGCTCCGCTTCTTTATTTCCAGAAATTATATTGATTTCGGTATCTAAAATATTTGATAGTGCTCCAGCAACTGCTTTGCCGTTTCTCGCTTCACGAATAGCAGAGCTGGCGATTGCAAATATTTTCTTTACTTGCACTTTATCGCAAATGCTTTTAAACTTTTTCAAAATCGCTTCTGCTCTATGTATTGCCTCATCGCTAATGCTGTTTGTCTCCCAAACATTTTCGCCAAGTCGTGCTATGGCTTGCTCATCTCGGAGGACCTTTAGCTTGTTACTATCTTTTTCTACAATTAACATTAAGATCGTATTTGATCCAATGTCAAAGCTTGCAAAACGCTCTTTACTCATTATAATTATTTTGATAAAATAAAAAAATGTTTAAATTTGTCTCTTATATAAATAGCAAAAATAATAAATAATTATGAAAAAATTTATTTTTATAGTGCTTTCCCTACTACTTTTAATAAAACTGCACTCAGAAGGAAAGGTAATCGGTTTTATTGAAAACAAAGGGCAGTGGGATAGTAATATTTTATTCATTGCTAAGACAAAGAATGCAAATGTTTATATAACAAAGAGTAAGCTTAGATTTGAAACTTATAACGTAGAAAAAGAAACTAATCAAGTAAAGAATTATCAATTAATTGAAAGAGATTTTGCTGATATTAATGCTGATAGTGTAAATGCTTATAGATCATCGAGTTATTATTTGAATTTTTATATTGGAAACAGCCCAAATAAATGGGTTAAAAATGTTCATTCCTATTCTGAAGTAAGGATATTTAACTTAAATAATGACAATAGTATAAATCTATCTATTTCAGAAAGCAATATTTTAAACATTTCTTATTCTTTTAAAGAAAAAAATTCGACCCAAAAAAATAAATTTGATGAGCTGCAATCAATCATATCTTCAAGCTTTCTGGGTGGCGAAAGTTATGACATTGCCGAAGCTCTTAAGCTGACAAAGAATAAAGAGATAGTAGTCGCTGGCTATACTTATTCTAACAACTTCCCAATTAGCGATTCCGCATACCAAAAAGAATTGAAGTATTTATCGACAGCTTTGCCCGATCTTTTTGTTTCAAAATTTGATTCAAATGCCGAAAACTTAATTTTTTCTACTTATATCGGTGGGCTTCTTGATGACTATGCTAAATCAATCGCAATAGACGAAAACGATGATATTTATATTACTGGCTATACTTCCGGGACAAGCAGTTTTCCAAGCACTCCCGATGCTTATTCCACAAGATCTAAGGGGGGCTTTGATTGCTTTGTTTCAAAGCTAAGCTCAGACGGAAAGGAATTGCTTTTTTCTACTTTGCTCGGTGGAGCAAAAGACGATTATTCCCAAGCAATCGCAATAGATTCGCAAGGAAATTCATATATCACGGGCTACACATATTTTGGAAGCGATTTCCCGGTAAGCGAAAATGCCTTTCAAAAGGAGAACAGAGGCGAATTTGATGTCTTTCTTTCAAAATTTAATAGTGATGGAAGCAAATTGCTTTTTTCTACTTTGCTCGGTGGCGATGGAGAAGATTTTGGACAAGCAATTCACATATTAGATGAGCAAAATGTTTACTTATCTGGCTTTACAAGCTCGACAGATTTTCCAATAAGTAAAGATGCTTATTATTCATTTTACAGCGACACAAGTCAAATTATATCAATGAGAAGCGACATCTTTCTTAGTAAATTTAATACGATAAGTGGACAGTTGGATTATTCTACATACATTGGTGGTTCAGCTAAAGACGGTGCTTATGCCTTATGCTTGGATAGTGAAAATAATATAATTCTTGCTGGTGTAAGCGAATCTTCGGATTTCCCTGTAACGAAAGACAGTTACTGCCCTTTATATGCTAACAAAAATGGACTGCTTGCCCCTGGCGATGCGATTCTACTTAAATTCAATCAAAATGCAGATTCCCTTTTATTCTCAACGTATTTAGGAGGCACAAGCGCCGATAGAATTTACGGTCTAACTTTAGACAGCCTTGACAATATTTACGTAGTTGGCACAAGCGCTTCAAAAGATTTTCCTGTTACAAATAAACTTTCGGCTCAAGCGGAAGCAGATGAAAACGCTTCAAATGCTTTTATATCAAAGTTTTCCAGTAGGGGGGACTCGCTATTTTTTTCAACTTATCTCGGTGGCAGCTCAAGTGATGTAGGCAAAGCGATTGCACTTATTGAAGAAAACAAAGTAGTTGTTGCTGGAACTACAAGTTCAACTGATTTCCCTGTTGGCAAAAACGCTTTCGACAGCACTTATAATGACAGAGGTTTTTCAGATTGCTTTGTTACTGTTTTGAATACTTTAAACTTTTCCGTTTTCGCTGGTGAAGATATTGAAATTTGCAAAACAAGAGGAGTTTTTATTGGAAACGAAGCAAAAAATGGAATTGGGCGGATTGAGTATTCTTGGGAGCCAAATTCGGGTCTAAGAAGTCCAAATAATGCAATAACTTATGCCGAGCCAGATACAACAACCCATTACACTTTGAAAGCAGTTGACGAAAAAGACAATATCGCAATTTCTCAAATTAAAATAACTGTAAAGCCTAAGCCCGTTGCGATTTTTAAAGGACCGCAGTATGTTTTCCCAAACACTCAACATTCATATTTAGCATTAATTACAAATCCTAATTGGCAATACGAGTGGCTGGCGCATGGAGGCGAGTTGCTCGAAGGGCAAGGGACAGAAGAGCCAGTTATATTGTGGAATGATGATAAGGACGCAAAACTACTTTTAATTGTTAAAAATGAGTTCGACTGCGCGGATAGCTCGGAAATTTTAGAAATGAAAATCGGAAATGCTTTCAAAGCAGTAATTTACTATGATGACTCGCTTTCGCTTTGTGAGGGTGATAGCATTGTGCTGAGAGCTGGGCGTCCCTATAAGGAATATAGATGGTCAAGCGGTGGAGCAGCTCAATATGATACAGTGCGTTATTCTGGGAATTATTGGTTGGAAGTAGTTGATCTGCTTGGCAATGTAGGGCTTAGCGATACAATTCAAATTACCTTTCAGCCAGCACCAGATACCCCAGTTCTTGTTTATGAAAAGCCTTATTTGATTTGTAAAAGCAAGGAGCATTCTTACCAGTGGTATTTCAATGGTGAAGCATTAGAAAATGAGACGAGCGATACTCTTTTAGTAAAAGAAGATGGAAATTATTTTTTAGAAGTGAAAAATCTTTTTGGCTGTAAAAATAGATCTAATATTGTTTATGTTGTTCTAAGTTCAGTAGAAGAAAATGGTGAAAGCGATATTGACCTTTTCCCAAATCCAATAGAAAACAAATTAAATATAAGAATTTCCAATGACTTAAAGAATTTATTTGATATTAAAATATTCGATGTTTATTCAAATTAGATTTACGAAGCTCAAAATATAAACTTATCAAGTGAAAGTATTTACTCCATTGATTTAAAAGGACTTAATTCTGGATTATATTTTATCCAAATTAACTGGAAAAGCGGAACTCAAGATTATAAATTTTTGAAATATTATAAATTTTTGAAAGTAAATTAAATAGAAGCTAATAATTAGATTCATCACGCCATTTTGAAATCTGCCAAATATCTTTTTCAAGATTGCGTGTTAATCTAAAATTTGCCCTGCCTTGAACATTCACAATGTCTGAAGGAGAAAAGACGATTGAGAGATTGAAACCTCGCCACAAATCCTTGTTAAGCGAGTCGCCAATGGAAAGAATGGCATCATTCCAAACAAGATCAAGCGTTTGCGAGGCTTGAAAAAGACCAGCAGTAGTTCTCATATCCTCGTCTCTGCCCCAAGAAATATCAACTCCTTGGTCGTAATTTCGATAGACAAAAACGAAGTCATCGGCAAGAAGATTGCAATAAACTAAGCTGTCCTTGAAAATGTAAGCATAGCGAAAATTGTCGAAAACCCCTTCAACAGTCTTTTGGTCGCTAATTATGTTAATATCAACAATGTCTTCAGCGAGCCTTGGTGCAAAAGGGTTACAGGCTTGTAAAAGCAAAAATGACGTGTTAAGTAAAAAATATAAAATCTTATATTTCAAGTATTTATATGATATTTTATAATTGGCTTTCAAAACAAATATTCTTTGCTAAAAAATGATTTTCACTTTTTTAAACAAAAATAGTTAAAAATTTTCTTATTTTTGTCTAAAATTATTAAATTAACTATGAAAAAACTACTTGTAATTTCATTTTATTTTCCGCCTTCTGGGGGCCCCGGCGTCCAAAGAGTATTAAAGCACATTCAGTATTTGCCCGAATTTGGCTGGGAACCGATTGTTTTTACAGTCCAAGATGGCGATTATCCAGCAAGAGATGAGTCGCTTCTTGCGAAAATTCCAAAGTCGGTAAAGGTGCATCGCGTTCCTTTTTTTGAGCCATATCGCTTATATAGAAAGCTAACAGGCAAGCCCGAAGGAACAGCTATTGATGTGAATGTAATCAAGAAAGAAGGACAAAAAATTAGTTTCAAAGAAAAAATTGCAGAGTTTATTCGCGCGAGTTTTTTTATTCCAGATGCAAGGATTGCTTGGTTTTTCAGTGCTAAAAAAGAATTGAATGCCCTTTTTAAAGAGCATAAAATTCAAGGGGTTTACAGCTCGTCGCCTCCCTATACCTGCTCTTTAATTGGGAGTTACGTTCAAAAGCAATTCAAAATTCCTTGGGTAGCTGGTTTTCGCGACCCTTGGACTAATTTCATTTCTTCTCCAAAAAGATGGTTTTTACCCGCATGGATCGATAAGAAAATGGAGCGCAGCGTTTTTTCTAAAGCTGATGCTATTGAGTGCGCTTGGGAAGGCATTATCAAAGATGCTTTTAGCAAATATCCAAACTTAAATTTAGAAAAATTTCACCATATTCCAAACGGCTTTGATTCTTCAGATTTCCCAAAAACTGAATTTAAGGAAAACGAGAAATTTACTATTTCTTATACTGGCTCGATGTATGGAAGGCGAAACCCAAAAAGCTTTTTCGATGCCGTTGAGCTGCTTTTACAGAAAAAAAAGATAGACAAAGAGCGGATTAAACTTAAGTTTATAGGACGTTTTGGAGCGGAGGTCGAGGAAATGTTTCAAAAGGTCAGCTTTCCCAGTTCTATAGAAAAAATTGGCTATTCTCCGCACTCAGAAAGCGTGAAGCATTTGTTAAATTCAGACGCTCTTTTGCTTATTGTCGATGAATCAAAGGAAAGCGAAGAAATTGTGCCGGGGAAAGTCTATGAATACCTTGGAGTAGGGAAGCCAATTATAGCAATAGCTCCGGAAAATAGCGCAATTTCAAATCTTATTAAGCAAGCAAAAGCGGGTGAAATAGCTCATCAAAGCGAGGTGAAAAAGATTGCCGAAGTTTTCCTCAATTTTTATAATGCTTGGGAAAGCAAAAAATCAGTCATTTTCCCAAACAAAGAATTAATAAGCAGTTACGAAAGAAAAAACGCTGCAAAAAAATTAGCAAATATTTTGGATAAGATTTCTTAAATTAGAGCTGTTTAATAAATTAACGAATTTTAAACTTGCAATAAATTCTGCAGGAAAATAAAAAATATAATGATAAAAAACTGGTTTATATATAATTGTATTTTTAATCACAAACTCGGGTATTTCAATGAAAAACATTTTAATCGTTTCCTTAATTGCTTTTAGCCTTGCATTTCTTGGATGCAGCAGCAGTAAAGAAACAAGCAAAGAACAAGCCTCAAAAATGATAAAAACAGAAAGCGGCTTGCAATACGAAGACATTCGACTTGGCAGGGGCGATGCCGTGAAATCTGGTCAAAAATTGACCGTCCATTACGAAGGCACCTTGTCTGACGGAACAAAATTCGATAACTCTTACGATAGGAATCAGCCATTTGAATTTGTTATCGGAAAGGGACAAGTGATTAAGGGCTGGGAAGAAGGTCTTCTCGGTATGAAAATTGGTGGAAAACGCAAACTGATAGTTCCAGCAGAGCTTGGCTATGGAGCCAACAGTGCTGGCGCTATCCCAGCAAATTCCGAACTGATTTTCGAAATTGAACTTCTTGATGCAAAATAACTTATGAAAATTGAATCAATAATTCTAATTGAACCGGATAATCCAATAAATTTTTACCCTTTCTCAATTTTGCATACAATTTTCGAGCTAAGGTGCGGGGCTTTTCGTTTGTTTGAAAAAATTAAAAAGCTTAATCCAAACTCAAAACTGAATTTCCTTTCAGGCAGGGAAGAGCATTTGAATTGCTTTTTAAAAAAGTTCGATTTAAAAAACGAAGAAATAAGCAAAAACAAGGTTTTAATTATGCTGGGGAATGTTTTGCCAACCCAAGCCTTATTCAATCAGCTTAAAGAAAAACTGAACGATTTTTGCAACTCAGAGGACAGCTTATATGAACCTCTTTGCTTTACAGTAAACGATTTGCCAATAGCTTATTTTTTAAGCGAGTATGATGAAGAATTTGTAAATAGCTTTTCAACGAGCAGTGAAAAAGAGCGTCCTTACAGAAAAGTTGAACTTGAAGAAGTTAAGATTTTAGATTTTATTTGGGATGCCATTGAATATAATGGGCTTGCAATTGAAGATGATTTTCATTTTTTCAAGCAAAATTCTTTCCCTAAAATGGATAATGTTAGCTTAATCAACAGTGAAAAGATTTCGCTTGCCGACACAGCGGAGATAATGCCCGGTGTTGTTTTAGATGCAAGCCAAGGCGCGATTATTATTGATGAAAACGTCAAAGTGATGCCAAATTCTGTGGTTATCGGTCCTTGCTATATTGGAAAAAATTCAACTATAAAAGTTGGGGCAAAAATTTATGAAAAAACTGCCATAGGAGAGTATTGCAAGCTGGGAGGCGAGGTAGAAAACTCTATCATTCAATCCTATTCAAATAAGCAGCACGATGGCTTCCTTGGGCATTCTTTTATTAGTGAGTGGGTAAACCTTGGCGCCGACACAAATACTTCTGATTTGAAAAATAATTATGGTGAAGTGAAAGTTGAAATTGGTGATATGAGCATTAAAACAGGGAGAATGTTCCTTGGGCTTTTGTGCGGAGACCATAGCAAATCTGCTATCAACAGCAGCTTCACAACGGGAACGAGTGCTGGGATTTGCAGTATTTTATTCCATTCTGGCTTTTTGCCAAAGCACATTCCTTCATTCACTTGGGGCGGGCATAAAGACGGCTCGACAGTGCATTCTATTGACAAAGCAGTTGAGCTTGCAAAAACTGTGATGGCAAGAAGAGGAAAAGTCCTTTTAGAAGAAGAAGAGCTTTTAATTAGAAAAGAATTTGAAAAATCTCTTTAATTTAAAAATTTCAAACTAAAAAAATGCCTTAAAAAAACCTTCCGAAGATTAGCTCCTCGGAAGGTTTTTTTATATTTGTTTTAATAAAACAAAGCTACTTTGTTAAGCAAAGAATTTTTGTTGCTGTTTTGCCTTCTACTGTTAAAGTATAATAATAAACACCAGAAGTTAAGTTTGATGTATTAACATTTACTGCATGTGTGCCGCTTGAAAGAAAACCTTCCTGAAGCAAAAGCACCCTTTCACCCAAAGAATTGTAAAGCTCGAGCTTAGAAATTGCTGGCTTGTCTAAAGTAAAGCTAATTTCTGCATTGCTTGTAACTGGGTTTGGATAAACATCGTTCAATGCAAAGTTTTTAACTGGGCTTTCGTTTTCAACTCCTAATAAATTAGTTACGTTTGAATACGCAATGTATTGGGGAACGTTCTGATCGACAAGCATTTGATTTAGTATCGGGGGATATCCATAGCGTGGATATTGAGTATTAGTAATTTCAACAGTGTGAAGCGATAGAAGTGGTATATTATTTATACTCGGAACAACAGAAGGAATGAATGTAAGCTTATTATAAAAATCATCGTCAGTAACATTCCGGACAGCTGACCATTGGTCTTCATCTACTCTTCTATAAGCCATATAAATGTCGGTTGCATAAAGAGAGCCAATGTTTTCACCATTCAATAATTTATAATTCACATCAATGGGCCTGTCTACGTTCCAGTCGAGCCATTTAGCAATAATATACTGTCCGTCAGCAGTTTTGCTCAATTGAATTTCCATTCCGCGGGAATTTTCGTCTAATGAATCCATAAATGTATTGCTATTTCTATCTGGATTATGGTCAAAAACAACTAAGGGTGAATAGCTAAATCCTTGCTCGCTAAACCAGCCATAGTCTGCTACCTTCCTAATACCCCAAGTTTCATTTTGCTTATACATTTCAATTAGATGCTGGCCAATGATAGCATTTCTTGCAGAATTAAGAATTCTCAGTTTGCAAACATAGCTAAATTCATCTTCTCCAGTAACGACAAAGCCGTCTTCTTCAAAGGCAATTAAATCGCCATAAGCACCTGATTCGGTTTCACTTACGCAATAATTATCTAACAAGGAAATTGGCATTTTTTCAAATTCAAGCCAGGTGTTCCCATTGTCTGCTGAACGTGAAATTCCAACTGTTCTATTGTCGGGGTCGTTAGCAAACATATTGCTAACAGCAGCATAAATGACACCATCTTCATCTGTATCTAAATACATTTTATTATTATAGGATAAGTTTAAAGCTGTTGATGGCCTATATTTTGTAATATCCCAAGCAGTTGGTATCATATTGTTATCGCTTTCTGTTAAAAAGTCAAAACTTCCAAAACCATAGTGTCCGTATTGATAACCTTCATTTGGGGTAAGGACTCCGTAACGATAAGCCATCTGAGAGTTTGGGGAGGAAAACGATGCTAATTTGCTGAAGCCCCATTGTTGGGTGGAGGTTGGCAACTTGTCAGAATTCCAGCTTTGGATATCGTCTCCAATTTTATACAAATAATAGCTTCCGTCTGCTGAATAATTATTATCCAATGGGTTATAAGGCAAGTATCTTGCAACAACGAAGTGGTCGAGATCATTGAAATTATATGATTCATTACCGGGGTTTACTGTTGCCAGCGAGGAATTCATATATAAAACTCCCGTAGATAACTGTAAAAGCTTTTTGTTCCAGCTTCCGCCATCGTTATTGGAATAGAGCAAATAAAGTGAATCGGAAAATCTTTCTGCATTTTCTGGGACATATCTATGGCTAAGAACAATTATCATAGAGTTTGAAATTGGGTCATAGACAAAGGGGGTAACGCCATAATTGAAAGAAAAATTAGCATCATCAACAAAATCAATAATTTTATAATTTACTTTTTGCGGTAAATCAGCTATTTTACCTGTGCTTACAGGCGGGTAGTCTTTTAGAATAAAAGAAGTTGGGGGAGTTTGCGGCTTCTTTTGATGGTTTAGATCGCTAAGCTGTTTGTCTGGCTTTGAAACCAAACTAAGAGGTAGTATTGCAATTACAAGTATTATTGCAAAAATGTTTTTCATAATTTATCTCCATAATATTTTAAAATAATAAAACTAAATATCTTAATTCCAAATTTTATAATCTTCTAATTTACAATTTTAACTCAAAATATTCAAATAATTTTTAAAAGAAATAAAATTAAATTAAAAACAAGAGCAGCTAATTTTTAAAAGTCATCTCGCTATATTTTATTATTTCTAAAGGGTCTTCTTTGGAGAGAAATAGAATTGAGCTTGCAATGGATTCAAGCGAATCGTTAGCAAAAGTCAAAATGGTATTGCTTTCTATTTGGTCGGCTGGTATCTGATTATTGAAAATTAGGCTAACTGAAGGTTTATTTTGAGATAAGGGCTTGATAATTTGATTAAAAGTTGTAATCAATTCATTTGATAAGCTATTAGATTTTATTTTGTGTAAAAAAATGAAAACAAAAAGATCTGCTTTTGAAGTAGCTTTGCAAAAAGAGCTAATGTTTTTTTCACCCATATTTTCATCTAAAAAAGCAAAATCGCAATTATTCATAATTGCTTCAGCTAAATAGGTAAAAAACTTTGCCGCTTTATCGAAGCTATAATCGTCAATGAAAGCAAAACTTGCTAAGTTCAAATCTTCTTTTATTGGAATGAGCTGATTATCGCCATAGATTTTTACTTCACTGAGGATTTTTTTTAAGGCTTTATGATTTTTCATATCTTTTTGCTTTATTGTTCTAAAATCTCTTTTTGCATTTCCTTTAAAAGTCGCTCCACTTCATCTTTTAAATGGTGGTCTTTTTCTATTAAGCCTAAAAATTGATTTAAATAGTGCGTTGCCTCTTTATAATTCCTTTCAATTCTATGAATTATTCCAATTCCATAAATAGCTCTTAAATCTTGGGGGTCGATTTCAAGAACTTTTTTATAGTTGAAAATTGCGTCTTTGTAATCTCTTGAATAATAATTATTTAATGCAATTAGATAGTAATACTCGCTATTGTTTGGAGATAATTTTAAGGCATGTTTCAAATGCTCATTTGAATTCTCAAAATAACCTAAAATACTTTCAGACAGGCTACAGGCATAGTAGTAGTCGGGCTGCTCTTTATCCAGTTCAATAGATTTTAAAAAATCAGTAATGGCATTTTGGTGTTTCTCTACTTTTACGTAGCACAAGGCACGATTATAGTAAATATCGCTATTGTTTTTTTCCTGCTCAAGCGTTTTTGTAAAATATTCAATAGCAAGCGGGAAATAACTTTTCTGCATTGCTTCAAGAGCTAATTGATAATTGCCTTGAGCTGACAAGCACTGCGCTGTGAAAAGTATTATAGTGAAAAGAAAGTATAATTTTTGCATAAAGTTTTCAATTAATTTAAAAAAACAGGAAAAATTATAATAAAAGTAAAAATTCCTATTGAATCTTATAACGAATATAATTTATAATAATTGCTAATAACTTAGTAATAAGAAAAAATTATTCATCTTATTTTGTCAATTTCTAAATATTTCTTAT
>JAAYJM010000037.1 GCA_012522895.1 Ignavibacteria bacterium | reverse complement strand
ATTCTTGGTTACCCCCGTTTTGAGCTACAAACTACAAAAACGAGGTAATATACAAAGATACAAAAAAGCCAACTATCTCACAATGATTTAGTTGGCTTTGTTTTTGCGGTTTGGGGAATAACCCTAGTTGGCTTTGTTTTTGCGGTTTGGGGAATAACCCTAATAAGATAACCAAACAGAGCGATTTATTCTAATCGCTCTGTTTGGTTTTGACTTATAGGAGATTTAGAGAATTAATTTGTAATCGCGTTAGCATATTTTTGAGGAGATGAGTTTATTTTTCTAACAAATAATTTTTAAAACCTTCAAAATCTTTCCCCAATTCCACACTTTGTTTTGTTCCTTTCATAAATTCCTGGAGTTTTTGCGGGATTTCTACTTTTTCACCAATGATATCTTCTACGGTTTCCGCAAATTTTGCAGGGTGGGCTGTTTCTAAGAAAATTCCATTTTCTCCCTCTTTTAACCCATTTTTAAGAGCTAAATACCCACACGCGCCGTGCGGATCGAGCAGATAATCATTCTCTTTCAGACAATTTTTAATTCCTTCTCCAATCTCCTCGTCTGTATATCTTGCGCCACTGATTTCGTCTGCTATTGCTTCATGTGAATGATCAAACAAATCCAAAATCCGTACAAAATTACTCGGATCACCCACATCCATAGCGTTGGCAATGGTGGCGACAGAAGGCTTAGGCGTGTAAACTCCGGTATTAAGGTAATTTAAGAAAATGTCATTTCGGTTGTTTGCCGCAATGAATCGCTTAATAGGAAGACCCATTTTCTTAGCAAAAAGTCCGGCGGTAATATTCCCAAAATTACCGCTTGGCACACATATAACTGTTTCTAATTCCTCTGCGGAGAATTTCGGGCGGTAGGAGCGAAGTTGAGAAAACGCGTAAAAATAATAAAATGCCTGGGGTAAAAATCGGGCGACATTGATTGAGTTTGCAGAAGTGAGCTGCATTTTTTCATTTAATTCCTGATCCAAAAATGCTGATTTCACCAGTCGCTGACAGTCATCAAAGGTGCCATCAACTTCTATTGCAGTAATGTTTTTTCCAAGTGTAGTAAATTTGCTTTCCTGAATTCTACTGACTAAGCCTTTTGGATAAAGCACATAAACATGAATCCCTTCTACTCCTAAAAATCCATTTGCAACGGCGCTTCCCGTATCTCCGGAAGTCGCGACTAAGACATTAACAAGCTTGTGGTTTTCATTTTTTTTGATAAAATAAGCTAAAACACGGGACATAAACCGTGCACCTACATCTTTGAACGCAAGTGTCGGCCCATGAAAAAGCTCCAACGCGTAAATATCTTTTTCGACTTTTACAAGCGGTATGTCAAAATTGAGTGTATCGTAAACGATTTTTTTTAAAGCTTTTTCTTCAATGTCATCCCCAAAAAACGCTTTAGCTACTTCAAAAGCAATTTCTTGAAATGACAATGTGCCAATAATATCGAAAAATCTCTTTGGGAGCACATTGATTTTTTTGGGCATAAAAAGTCCGTTGTCATCTGCCAGCCCTTTGCTAACTGCCTCTTCTAATGTGGCTTCTGAAGTGTTTTTGTTTGTACTGTAATATTTCATAAAAATCCTCTCTTCTTAACTGTCTTTAACCCGACACGGGAATTAGAATTAATCCTGTTTTTTTCAAATCTTATTGTTTTACAAAATTAAGTCAAAATGTCCAATAATCAGCAATTTTATGATAATTGATATGGCTCACTGTATCTTCCTAAATACTGACTTCTAAATTCACTAATTGCATTGTTTAACTCTCCACTTGTACCGCTAAAAGTGGTTTTGGCAATATCGTTCAGATCTTTTTCAATATACAGACTATCACCTGGCGAAATTACAATTCGATCTTCAATGGGGTAGAAAGAAACCTCTCTAATTGTAAATGGATAAATTTCAAAATAGAACACACCTTCCTCTCCGAATGGTGAAGAATAAACCGTTTCTGCTCCATCAAAATCAATCAATTTAACCTCTAACAAATTCACGTGAGGATATAAATCATGATTTTTGATTTTTCCTGTGATGATTGCTTTTTCTCGGGGATTATTTTCTATCCCTGAAAAAAGAGATACCTTTTCTTTTGTTTTCTCTTTGGAACATGAAAAAAGAAAGATTGAAATTAGCAGGAAAAACGTGATTTTAGATTTCATATTGAAGTTTTTATAATAATTTATTCAACTCTCTTTTTATTATATCCACTCCCGGAAAGCCGGTATGGTAAAAAGTCTGTTTCCCTTCCTTATCCAAGATAATATAGGTAGGCACTCCGCTCACTTTTAGCATATCATTAAGAAAGTTCCATTGGGTTTCTTTCAGGCGATAATGAGACCCTTGAATACCGGAAATCATATTTTCCCAAGTGTTTTTGGGTGAATTTTCTCCGGCTATATATAAAAAGACAACATCTTTACCTTCAAATGAAGCTTTCATAGGATCCATTTCTACATGCGCCATTCGACAAGGTGCACACCAAGTCCCCCAAAGATCTACCAAAATTACTTTCCCTTTGAAAGGTTTTATCAATTCTGAGAACAGTTCTTCATCTACATTAGCAGGTGGATCTATAATTTCGAAGCCACTTTTATTTTTATTTTCTTCAATTCGAGCAAGTATTTCTTCATTCTGCTCATATATTAACTCACTTAAAACCGGATGCAATTTAAGAATCTCAGGCTTTTCTGAATCTGAAATTGGATTATATTCTTGAATTGACTTACAAATCTTCTGTGTTTTTATCAAATCAAGTAGAAATGCTTGATCTTTATCCCAAAATTTAGCTAAATAATTTGCTCCTCTCTGATTATTCATGTATTTTTCAGATAATGATCTATATTTATTCAATACTTCTATCATTTCAGAATGATTTTCAATTATTTGATTATTTTCCATCGATAGAATATATTGCTTTATTAGTTCGCGTTCTTCGGGGAGTACCTCATTGTTCTCAGCCAAATGGCGGATTGTAGCATATGGATCACTTGAATTTGGTTGAGAATATCCTAAAATCTGTATGTATTGACTAATATAACTTACTAAAAGTATATCCGGATCATCAAATGGCATTAGTTTATAGAAATCATTATCATCCTCATTTTTTTCTAACATTATTACCTTAAGAGCTTCACGTATAGAAACATTGTGTTTTTTGGAATAAGCATTTGCTACAGTATAATCAACATTATTAAGTATGCTTGTTAACCTTAATACCTGTTCATAGTTTGCAATTTTTTTTGCTAATGGACTTATTTTAAGATTGTTATTATACTCTATAGTTTCATTGTATTTTGCTAATGTAAAATCAATATACTGCTTTTGATTCATATCAATTATTTTAGAACTATGATCCTCCTTTGCCGGTTTTGAGATATCATCACGACTGAGATCAGCGCTTAATTCAGATAAATATCCTGAATAATATACCTGCTTCCCATTAGACTGTTTATTTCTCAGTAATTTAGAGCCTGAGCGATAAATTTCGGGGAGATTAACCCACATTCTCGATTCTTGATTCGGTGCAACCCAGATTGGTATATTTAAGATTTTTTTATCAGTCAAAACTATTAGTGTTGGACTGTAAACAGTGATGTCAGCTGTGAACGAACCATCATTACTGATTTTGACAGCACTACTGTTTTCAACTCCCGTAAGAGGATTTAAATACACCAGAGTATATTCTTCTTGAGTTGGAACATATTTGTAAAGCATTCCTCTTACTTTTGCATTTCCTTTTTGCAGCTGTACTTGAAAATTAGGCTCAACCGGAGCAATTTGTAAAAACTCAGATGGAATTTTCGGAAGTTTTGTTTTCGTATTCGCTAAGTCGATGCCATAGATTTTAAAGCAGCTTTCGCAATCACTTTCAATAAAATCAAAAGATTGCGTCCTGACTTGTCCCTTTTAGTGCGGTGGAAATAATTTCTGCAATATTTCTCTCATTTTTGTTGTCGGTTCAGCTTTTACGATTGCTATCTTGTTTGTAATTTTATTGAGTAGTTGTCCATCGACT
>JAAYJM010000036.1 GCA_012522895.1 Ignavibacteria bacterium | reverse complement strand
ATGTTAAAAGAAGGGATTTTTTAAAGCAATGTGGAGTAGGTGCAGGCGCCTTGCTAACAGCTGGTATTTGGTCTCAAGCACTTTTTTCCCAAGTAGAAAAAGGTCCGAAAGGAGTTGAAAATTTGCATCTTTTTGGAGTTAGCCAAGAAGACATTTCAAAACTTTTAGAGTTTGCACTTTCAAAAGGCGGCGATTTTTCTGAATTGTTTTTTGAGCATCGACTTTCAAGCTCCATTAATTATGAAGAGGACATCGTAAAATCTTCGTCTGAAAGCATTTCGCTTGGCGTTGGTGTTCGAGTGCTGAATAAAGAGCAAACCGGCTACGCTTACACAAACGATTTGAGTTTCGATAAAATTAAGGAAGCCTGTTTGACTGCTGCTTCAATCGCCAATGGTCCCGCAAAATATAAGGTGGCAAATTTAGAGATCCGCGGTTTTAAAAAAAAGATTTACGACCTGACTAAGCCGCTTAGCAGATTGGAGCTTGGCGAAAAAATCAATTTGATTCAGCAAGGATACGAAGCTGCTATCAAATATGACAATCGAATAACAAAAGTAAGCTGCTCGCTTGCCGATGAAATTCAAATCGTTGTTATTGCAAATAGCGAAGGATTGTTAGTTTCTGATATGAGACCCCAGGCGCGACTTGCTGTTGTTGCAAATGCTGAAGAAAAAGGAAATAAAAGCTCTGGCTTTAAATCCGCTGGAGGACGCATTGGCTATAATTTTTATAAAGATAAAATTTTTCCCAAGCAAATTGGGGTTGAAGCTGCAAAAGAAGCAATTATTCTCCTCGATGCAAAAGACGCTCCGGGCGGCGAGTATCCAGTAGTGTTAAAAGGCGGCGATTCTGGCGTTATGATTCACGAAGCTGTGGGACACCCGCTTGAAGGGGACGCTGCTTGGAAAAAACTTACTATTATGTGGGATAAAATTGGCGAAATGGTGGCTAATCCCTTGCTTACAATTTATGATGATGCCTCTATTCCTCAATACCGCGGCTCATTAGCTATTGATGACGAGGGAACGGAAACCGAAAATGTGATGCTAATTGAAAAAGGTAAACTTGTTGCATTCATGAACGATAAGCTCTCGGCTCGCATGCTGAAAATAAGATCCAATGGACACGGAAGAAGAGAAAGCTATCAATTTATGCCCATCCCACGTATGAATAATACTGTTCTTGCAAACGGGACAAGCGAGCATGATGAAATTTTGCAAGGAGTAAAAAAAGGATTTTACGCTGTGTCCTATCAGGGTGGGCAGGTTAGCAATACTGGGAAATTTACTTTTTCAGTCAATCTTGGCTATTTAATAGAAAACGGGAAATTAACTCAACCACTCAAAAATTGCACTTTGATTGGAACTAATTTGCAAATTTTAAAAGATGTCGATATGGTCGGAAACGATATGGGATTTTTCCTCGGGACTTGTGGAAAAGAAGGGCAGTCTGTCCCGGTAACCGCTGGAACTCCTACATTAAGAATTAAGAAAATGACCGTTGGAGGTGTAGTATGAAATTAGATATGAATAACTTAACTAATCTTGCAGAACAAATTGTCCAATATGCAAAAACTATTGCGGATTGCGAGGTTCAAGTAAAAATTAACAGCGGAACAGAATTTACTGCAGAAGTCAGAGAGCAAAAAATAGAAAAGTTAGTAGAAGCCAGCTCAAAAGCAATTTCTTTAAAAGTAGTTCTTGATTATAAAGTTGCAACTGCTTCGAGTTCAGATTTTAAAGAGCAGACTATTTTTACTATGGTCGATAATGCAATTAAAAGAGCAAAATTTACAAGCATTGATAAATATGCCTCCCTGCCAGCAAAAGAAGAAGTTGCAGTAAAAGGAGAACTGTTGAAAATCTTTGACCCAAACATTTTAAAAGCAAGTCCAGAAGAAAAAATTAAACTTGCAACGAATTTAGAGAAATTTGCAATGGCAGATAAAAGGATTACTGCTTCCTCTGGTGCTTGGTGCGGGACTTATATTAATGAGACAGTTTTAGCGAATTCAAACGGCTTCCTTAATTCATACAAAAGCTCAAGTGCAAATGCAGGCGTTTATATGCAGGCGGGAGATAAGGATAACAAAGTGGAAGATGGTTGGTGGAGCAATGCAATTGGTTTCGCTCAACTGGATAATGCTGAAACCATTGCGAGTAAAGCTATTCACCGCGTTACTCGATTGCTTAATTCAAGAAAAATAGCTTCGCAATCCGTCCCTATCGTGATGGAGCCAGCAATGACAGCCCGTTTGCTTAGTTTTTTTGCTTCTTGCCTAAATGGAAGAATGGTTTATATGAATCAAAGCTATTTAGCAGGCAAACTCAACGAAAAAATTGCTCAATCCGATTTAAGAATTATTGACGATGGGATTATGCCGGGCAAAATGGCAAGCCGTCCCTTCGACAGCGAAGGAGTTCCTACACGCAAAATGCCAATATTAGAAGATGGTGTTTTGAAAAATTATCTTCTCGATACTTATTCTGCGAATAAATTAGGTTTAAAATCAACTGGACACGCTGGAGGCAGCACCAATTTTTATCTTGACGCTGGAAAGCATAGTCCAGAAGAGATTATTAAATCTGTCGATAAGGGACTTCTACTTGTAAAAACAATAGGACAGGGAACAATGCCCTCCACTGGTAGCATTTCTACTGGAGCTTATGGTATTTGGATTGAAAAAGGTGAGTTGGCTTACCCAGTCCACGAAATCACTATTAATGGCAACCTCGCTGAGATTTTAAAAAATATTGAAATGATAGGAAACGATTTAGTATTTGACCGCTCTATAGTCGGCCCCACTATTAAAGTAAACGGTATTTCAATTTCTGGCGAATAAGGGGAGCAAGAGTTATTTTATTAACTTAAATTAATGATTTGTCAGAATCTTGATTAAAAGGATTTAAGGATTACTTGATTTGTTTTGCTCAGTCATTCTAAACAAAGTGAAGAATCCAGAAAATTATTCCATAGGGATTATATTATAAAAAACTACAATAATTTAATCCCTATGTGAATTTTGCACAAGAAAAAAATAAGGCTATCTTGATTAATGTATAAAATAAATAAAAATAACTACAATTATTTTAACTTCTTAAGTTTTTCAATTTCTTTTGTGCTAAGCCCAGTCAGCTCACTTATTAAAGTAATATCTAATCCTTTTTTAAGCATATTCTTTGCAATTTCTTTAGTTCTTTCCATCTTCCCTTCCTTTTTTCCTTCTTTTTTCCCTTCCTTTCTTCCTTCTTCCTTTGATGTGTCCAAAGAATTTTTCAAATCGCGATAATACTTCAAACTGTCTTCGTAGTGGTGATATTCCTCTTTTGTAAATTTAGCTATTTCCGCTGTTTCAAATAACTGCATAAATATGCTTTCACGCAGTCTCTCAGGCACTCTGTCGAGTTTATGCAAATTTTTTAAAACGTATAACCACTTTTCAAAGCGCGTTTTCAAATCTTCAACTTCTTTGTTGAATTTCGGCATTTCTAAGTATACAAACATTAGCTTTTCATAAAAAACTAAATTCGTTTGCACATCCATTAATTTTATATCATAGCGATATT
>JAAYJM010000035.1 GCA_012522895.1 Ignavibacteria bacterium | reverse complement strand
GTATTAAAGGCAAAATAATTTGCATTTTTATAAAAAGAGCTTTATATTTACATATTAAATGAAAATGATTGAAAAGATTTACCGAAAAAAACGTATTAACTTTATGACAAATCACGAATTTACATAGAAGCATTAAAAATATTCTCTAAATAGTTATATCTGCGCGAGCAAGTAAAAAATTTAATAACATATTAAGTGTAAGGTTTTAAATTATGGAGTTTGTTTTCCAAACAACTATTGTTGTTTGTTCTAATTAAATGGCTTAAATAAGAAATGTATTTTTTTGAGGGTTATGATGGAATATTTTATACAGCCAAGTCAACCGGATAAGCCCGAAATATATCTTGCTGAGCATGAAATAAATGGCTTATATCCAACAGATAGGGCTACTGTTTATGAACGACCAATATCAGTTTATAAATATCTTCGCGAGAATGATGGAATTATATGGAGTTGGCGTAAAAGGAGGAATATTAACCCAAGGGATAGAATCTTCATATACTCTAGTGGCAAAGGAGCTAGTAGAATGGCTCGTATAACTTGTTTAACAGAAGTTGAGAGGATCAAATATATTGTAACTCTAAAAAAACCTTTGGCAGCATATTTAAAAAAGATTCATTGGTTGTCTGACACAGAATCTCAATTATTGACTTATGAAAACTTAAAGAATAATGGATTGTCAACAACTTTGCCAGGGATTTTAAATATAACTAACAATGAAAGGTTAATGAGCTATTTAAGGGAAGTATTAAATTTTATTTAGTTTAGTATTCATATTACTCTCAGAATTTAACATATTAAGATAAGGAATATGAGATAACCTACTGTTCACTTGTTGAACTTACTCATATTACAAAATGCTTTTTCACAATTGAATTCCACTTTTTCAAATATGCTCTATTGGATACTTATTGTCTAAAAGCCGGATTAAATATTTGGCTAATTTTGATCTGTGGCAATCTTCGTAATCTGCCTCAAAGCAGCTGAGGGCAATCCTTCTGCTTTGCAAAAACTCGGAGGATAACTGATTTATTTGCTCAGTTCTATGAGACAAAATGTTTTTTTCGTAATCTGAAAACAGCGCTTGACGCTCTTCTTTCGTCTTCAAATTATGCCTTTGCTTTGTGTCAATGCCAAGCTCTGGGCGATGCCAATATTTTATTCCAATAGCTTCTACAAAAGCTTTTAACTGATTTTTGGAAAAGCCAAACTTACGGCTATATGGATTATTCCTTACGTCAACAACTGTTTTCACGTTTTCAACAATCAGTTGATTCAAATATTCTTCTATAGATTTATTTTCGTAAGCTATTGTAAACAAAGTAAGATCATATTTCTTGGGCTGATGTCTAAAAATGCTTTCAATCTCATCTTTGCTTAAAATAGATTCTAAATTTTCGCTATTCAAAGCATAATAAGGATATTTAATGTAAATATGCCTTTCTATCTCGCTCGTTTTTTTATTTTTAAACTCGTTATGAAATTGCAATAAATGGGCTTTATCTTCATCGCTTAGCTGGTTCAAATATTCTGTTTTGTCAATTATTTCGTATTTGTCGCCTTGCTTTGCGACAGTGCCATTTTTTTCTAAAGTGGAAAGATCTTGATTGGCTTGAAAAGAGAGCGGTCCATTTTTAAATGGTATAAAATGAAAAGCTGGCTCAACTTGATTTTGAGAAAACAGGAAAAGCAACAGCTGTAACTCATTTTGCAGTATGTCCCCATCGAATTGCTGGAGCAGTGCTAATAATATTTTCCTTCTATAATACATATATAAAAAAAATTATTTATTGAAAATTTAGCTAAAACAGAGCCAAGCTTATTGCTCTAAAATTTTATCTATTTCATTTTGATAGTAGTCTTTTTTCGAAGGATCGGAAATCATTAATTGCGAATATGCTTCAACTGCATCTTTTTTGGCGCCTTGCTGCTGATAAATCCTTGCAATAGTTTCAGAAGCTATGCCAAAATCCTCATTAGAGATGCTCGGCGCTTCAAGACTTTCTTCTGAGCTAATGCTTTCGATGTAAGGCTCTGAGCTTAACTTTTTGCTAAGAAAATGAAGTCCGATAATTTTTTTATCTTCTTCAAGGTTAAACATATTGTCAATAAAGTTTAAATGCTCAGCCTGTTGCGTTTTTATTGGCTTATATGTAAAATTCTTAAATGGATGGGCGAGCGATGGCAGCTTAATCGGTTCTTTTTCAAACCTCGTTCCAAGCTCAGCAATATGCTCTTTTTCCTTTTCAATTTCCAAGCTATTTTGCTTGATAAATTCTTCTATGTCAAAAACCTGCTCATCGGAAAAAAGCTTTTCATCATCGTTTTCAAAATCAAGATTTATTTCAGTTTCATCGCTCGTCTCGGCTGAGCTTTCGACTAAATTATTATCTGCAGCGCTCTCAGCTTCTTCAAAGCTATTTTCGGTGGCAAGCTCGTCCTGGCTTGCTTCTAAAACCTTTTGCATAGTAAACTCAAAGTCTTCAACTTTTTCGTCTTGCGTTAAAATAGAGTTTTCGTCTGCATCAGCCATGCTTTCTTCTGCATCTGCTGTGCTTTCTTCGAGCAAAGAATATGCTTTTTCAAGAATGACCCGGGCTGCGGAGTAGTCTGGAAATTTTGCCATACCTTTTTGAAGCAAGTCTATTGCTTGCTCTATATCACCAGAAAGCATTAATTGCTCAGCCTCCACAGCAAAAAGTAATGTAATTTCTTGATCCATCAATTGTTTCTTTCAATCACAAAATTTGCAAAATTCATTAAAGATTGCTTGTATACGCTATCTGGAACGCTTTGAATGTATTTAATAGCTTTCAAGGAATATTCTTTAGCAATTTTTTCTGAATATTCAATTCCCCCAGCTTGGACCACGAAATCGCTAATATATTTTATGTCTTTTTGTTTAATATCCTTGTTTTTTATTATAGCAATAATTTTTTTCTTTTCTTGCTTATCGGTTGTTGATAAGGCGTAGATGAGCGGAAGTGTAAATTTTTTTTCTTTAATATCGTTTCCAATCGGCTTTCCAAGGACTTCGCTTTCTCCTTGATAGTCTAAAATGTCATCTTTTATTTGGAATGCTATACCAAGATTTTCACCAAATTCTCTAAAACCAAGTTGCAGTTCTTGATTATTAGTAGTGCTTATAGCTCCAATTTCGCAACAAGCCGCGATGAGCGATGCAGTTTTATTGGAAATAATTTTAAAATAAACGTCTTGCTCTATGCTATATTTTTTACTGCTATGAATTTGCAAAAGCTCACCTTCACTCATCCTTCGGACTGCGCTTGAAGTAGCTCTAAGAAAATCGAACTCGCTTTTATCAATAGCAGAAAGCATACCTTTTGCAAGCAAAAAGTCTCCAACTAAAATAGCGATTTTGTTACTCCAAGCAGCGTTTATGGAAGCCATACCGCGTCTTTTGTCAGCTTCATCGACCACATCATCGTGAATCAGAGTGGCTGAATGAAGCATTTCCATCATTGTAGCGCCAGTATAAGTTCTTTCGTTTATTTCGCCGCAAGCTGCAGCCGATAAAAAAACTATGGCGGGTCTAACTTGTTTACCTTTCTTTTTCGTTAAATATTTTATAATTAAGGAAATTAGGGAAACATTAGAGTTTAGCTTATCTTTGAAAAACGTATCAAATTTTTCTAAATGTTCTTTTACCGGCTCGTATAATTCTTTTATTGGCATCAAAATCCTGAGAGAAAATTATTTTATTAATATTTTTAATCTTCAAATTTATTAACTTTAAAATTACAAATTTAATTTATTAAAAAAAATTCATTTCTCTGTTTTTTTTGCTTCGTTCCAAATTTCATCCATTTCTTCAAGAGACATTTCTTGAATTGGAATCCCTTTTGCCTACGCTTCCTTTTCTATATACTGAAATCGCTTAATAAATTTTTCATTAGTTTTTTGCAAAGCTTCTTCGGCAAAAATATTCTCAAATCGCGCTGCGTTTACTATAGAAAAAATTAAATCGCCAAGCTCTTCTTCGGCATTTTGTATATTGTTATTTTCAAGCTCATTTCGAAATTCTTTCAGCTCTTCTTCTACTTTGTCCCAAACAGAAGATTTTTCTACCCAGTCAAAGCCCACCTGAGCTGCTTTGTGTTGAAGACGTTGCGCCCTCAATAGAGATGGAATAGATTTAGGAACGCCTTGAAGAATTGAGCTTTTTCCCTCTTTAAGTTTTAGTTTTTCCCAATTCTGGTGAACCTCCGATTCTCCGCTTACTGATATATCTCCAAAAACATGTGGGTGGCGATGAATTAACTTCGCATCAATTAATTTCAACACATCGCTGAGATTGAAAGCCCCTCGCTCCTCAGCAATAATTGAGTGCATAACAATATGAAGAAACACATCACCAAGCTCTTTGGCTAATTCTTTGTCTTCCCCTTTTTGAATCGCATCTATTACCTCGTAAGCCTCTTCAATAAGCAAAACTGCTATTGATTCATTAGTTTGCTTGCTGTCCCAAGGGCATTTTTCACGTAAAATTTTTACAGTTTCAATAAATTTAAGAAAATGCTCTATTAGTGGATTGTCGCTATTATAATCTGCCATCGTCTTATTCTCAACTTTCCTTTATTTTAAAACTAAATATAAAAATCATTTTTTTACTAAAATAAAAATAATAAAAACTTTTTGTAATATTTAATATTTTTGCTTAATTTATCTACTTTATTTATTAAAAGTAAGAATATAATAAAATAAATGCTCATTTGCTTATGGAAACAATATCGCAGGAATGTAATCGGATATTAAAACATTTTGATGGCTTAATCTTCAAATTAGAGCAAAATTCTGAAGGGAGTTACTGTTTTAGATTGTGTGAAGGAGCCTTAGCTGAACGCTTTGAATTAACTACAGAAAAGGTTAGCGGGAGAACAATATACGACTTCTTTTCTGAGGGCAGTGCAAAAAAATTAAATTCTTTAATCGAAGAAGTTGTAGCTGGAAACGAAATAAATACTGAGTTTTTAGCAGCAGATAGGGAGTTTTTAATAAAAGCACTTCCGGATTATAAGGACGGTGAACTTGTTGGAGTTATTGGCACAGGTGTCGATATAACGAAGCTAAAGCAGGCTTGCAGAGCGCTCTTGCATTGCGAACAGCATTTTTCCAACGAGATGAGCAGTATTTTCAATTTTTTTCCAGATGGAATAATTGTGCTAAGCCAAGAATTAAAACTCTTGCGCAATAATTATGCTTTCAAAAACATTATTGAGCAGTATTCAGATCCGCTTGGGCTGACAAAAACTCAGCTACTTAATAAAATATTAGAAAAAGTTATTGTTAAAATTAAGGACAAGGATAGGCACCCTATCCACATTGAACCAATTGCGGAAAGCCAAAACAGTTTGCTCAATAAGCTAATTTTGCAAGTCGATTTTGCAGAATTTAATCTTAATTTCCAATCAAGTTTCATCATTGTTTCTTTGAAAGATATTGCAGAAAGATACTTGCTTGAAAAAGAAAAAGACCGCTTGTTTCATGAATATATTAAGACAATAAGCACATTAGACATTCACATATTACGCGTTAGACTTGAAGAAGATGGCAAGCATTATATCACTTTTAGCGAAGGAAAGAATTTAGACGAAAAGGAAAAGCCAACCGATTTTTATTATGGAAAAACACTCGAAGAGTTCGCCACAAATAAGCATCTTTTAAAGTATAGCTCCTTTTTCGAGAAAGCATTTAAGGGCGAGGAGACAAAGTTTGTTTATTCCTTCAAAGAGAAAAGGATTCTTGTAAACGTTTTTCCTTTTGAAAAAGATGAGAATGGGCGGGTGGTCGAGGTTTTGATTTCTGGCACTCTTATTTCTGAATAGGCGGGATTTTGAAAAAGATTTTCAAGAACTTTCTTAAAAAAATAGAACTTAAATTAAGAGCGTCTTTCCTGTCCTTTGTCCAATTAAAAGATAAAAGTCCAAGAAAGATTTCCAAGCCCAGCGAGATTTTTGATAAGAATAAAGAATGGAAAATTTTAATTCTTAGACAAGATAGAATTGGAGATTTACTTATTTCCGTTCCGCTTTTAAAAACCTTGAAGCAAAGTTTAAAGCATTCCACAATCGACATAATTTTAAGCGAGAAAAATCAAGTTGCAAAATCTTGTATCGCCCAATATACAGATTCCCAATGTGTTTTACCAAAAAATTTAAGCATTATAAGTTTTCTTTATAAACTCAGAAAAAAGCGTTACGATATTTGCATTGATTTGTTTGATAATAGCTCTGCAACTTCTTCATTTTTATTAAAATTTATAATGGCAAAAAATACTATTGGACTTGAAAAATCCAACGCATCTATATACGACTTTATAATCCCTTTAAAAGATAAAAACAAGCACCATATAATAGATAGAATTGCAGATTTACTTTTCCCTTTCAATATTGACCCCAAAGAACTAAATTTTGAGCTTGAGTATAAGCTCCCAGGCTCAGCTCTTGATTTTGCAAAGGAGTATTTTTCTCAGTTTCGAGCAAAGGATAAAAGGAAAATAATTCTTGCTATTAATATTGCCGGCTCAAGCGAATCGAAGTTTTGGGGACAGAGCAATAACATTGCTTTTATTAAAGAAATAAATAAATTTTTTCCAGATATTGCAGTTTTGCTTTTTGGAACTAAAAGCTATTTAGAAACCTTAAAAGAAATTCAAAAGGAGGCGAAATGCTTTATCGCAGCTCTGACAAAGGATTTTAATCAATATGCGGCACTGCTTTCTTTTTGCAATTTTTTGCTGACACCAGACACTTCTGCTGTTCATCTTGCGGCTGCTTTTAAAATACCTTGTATTTGCCTCTATAATATAAGCGATGGTAAATTTGGTCTTCCTTGGACACCATACAAAAGCCCTTACGAAATGCTCAGTGCAAAAAACGAGAGCTTAAGCAATATTCCAGTTAGCAGCGTTTTCGAGGCATTTAAAGAAATTTATTTAAAGGAAGACCGTTAAACAAAGTATTAGCAAGCAAAAGGATTGTTTGAACGGTGAAAGCTGAAAACTGTTTAAATGGCTTTACCCTCACCAAACAATAGCATTGGCTGCTGCTTGAGCTAATTTGAACGCTTCTTCTTGCGAGTTCCCAAAGGCAGTAATATGCCCCATTTTCCTGCCCACCCTCGATACTTTTTTATTGTAAAGATGAAGCCATACTTTTTTATGGCATAGCAGTTTTTCTATGTTTTCCGGCGAGCCGCTGCCTTCGCGCGTTCCGAGAAGATTCACCATAGCCGCTGCGGGTGGAATTAGCTCTGCTGAGCCAAGCGGGAGATTAAGCACAGCTCTAATGCAATTTTCAAACTGCGAGGTATAACAAGCTTCGATTGTGTAATGTCCAGAGTTATGGGGACGCGGTGCGATTTCGTTCACTAAAACATCGTTATCTTTCGTCAAAAAAAGCTCTACTCCGAAAATTCCCACCCCCTCAATTGCTTTTACGCAATTTGTTGCTGCGTCCAGCGCTTTTTTGCAAAGTTCCTTGCTTATTTCAGCTGGAGCAATAACGGAGTGGCAGATATGCTGATATTGAATAGTTTCTACGCAAGGATAAATTGCGAGTTCTCCGCTTTGGTTTCTGGCAACGAGAACAGCTAATTCTTTTGAGAAATCAACAAACTCCTCCACCATAAGTTGTCTGTATGGATTTGACTGCTTAAAGCGTTCGATTGCAGAAATGCATTCCTCTTGACTGAAAACAGTTGCGTTTCCATAGCCATCATATCCATATTTCCTTGCTTTAATTAGCATTGGAAAGGATTTTTCTTCGGCAAATTCCAGGGCATCTTCAACAGAATTAATTGCCCGAAAGTCTGGAACTTTTATTCCAGCTCTACGCAAAATATCCTTTTGAGTATACTTATCTTGAATCAGCCGAATCGTTTTAGCTGTTGGGAAAATAATGCGTTTTTCAGCAACTTTGTCTAATATTTCAGGGTCAATAAACTCATTTTCCAGAGTTACAATATTGCAGCTTTCAAGAAATTGGTTAAGTATTTCTTCATTTTCCCATGAGCCAACAAATTCTTGCTTAGTCATATCTCCGGCGGGAGAAGATTTTTCTTTTTCTATAATAGAAACATTGAAACCCAACTGATAAGCAGAGTTAGCGAGCATTTTCGCGAGCTGTCCGCCTCCAAGTATTCCTAAAACAACTTGTTTATTTGTTTTTAAAAAATTCATCATAATTCAAAATATTGCTTTTCAAAATAATAGAAAAAACGATTCCCACTCTTTATGCTTTCATCTTTTCGTCTTTCCAATTCCACCACTTTAATTTTTCTGACTCTCTATCTTTTTCTTCTGTTTCAGCATAATAGACGGCAGTTCTAAAAATATACAAAAGGCATCTATCTTGGACGCAGCCAGCGAACTTGTTAGATTGCTCAAAAAGTTCCAGCGGGTCGCGTCCAAGCAGATCTGCAATTCCTCTTATCCCAATATTCCATAAGTCGTTTGCAGTTGAAATGCCAACACCCGGGATCTGCTGCAATTCTTTTAGCACTAATTTTTTGTTCATAATTTTGATATATTCATAGTTTTGATATATTCATAATTCAGATAAAAACTTAATCAATCTGCCTTGCTTCAGCTGAATTTGGAAAAAGAACAGCTATTTCTTCAAGCAATTTTAAAAATTCTTCTCTATTACGATTTAACAAAAAATGCGTTTGGGCTTTCAGCATATAAAGAGCAGCAGTCCTTGGGTTTTTAGGATGTTTTTTAATTGCGTTTTGAAGCAGATCATATACTTCATTATATTTCCCTTTTGAAAGTAAAACGCGAGCTAATCCAATATTGAGAACGACAAGAAAATCTTCTTGATTTAAGTAGCCGTCTATCGAATAAAACAATTTGCCGGAATAATCAGCAAAGTAAAAGGAGGGTGTCCAAATTGCTGGGTAGTTTCGCCGCCCTTCTCTATCTTTAACAATATCGAGTTTTAAGGGAATATAATTTTCGTTTACAAATTGAATTATATCTTTGTCAAGGTAGCTGCTTTCGTTCATTTTCTTGCAGCCCGAGCAATTATCCATTCTAAATTGAAGTAGAATTGCTTTTCCGCTTTTTCGCGCAGTTTCTTTTGCAAAATCAAAGTTTCGTATCCAGTTTATCATATTGCTCCCAATTTTTTTCAAATATAATAAAAAAAAGCCACATTATTTGAATGTGGCTATTCTGTTTGTAAGTTTTAATATAGGAGTTTAGATTTTATTGAAACACAAACAAGTATTTTATAAAGGTTTATACCAAACGTTCATAGATTCGATTTTTCCTGCAATATTAAGGTCGTTTTTTAAAGTGCCAGAGTATTGATAACCGTTTTTAGCAAAAGTGATATTCATATCTTTCGAGAAAGCCCTTGTGATTGAATAAGCTGTGCTAATCCCTTTGATTCTCATTATTCTTTCCATAATCTTCAATAGCTCGGAGCTGATGCCTGTGCCAAAATATTCTTTAGCAGTAACAAAGTCTTTCATTTTCACATTGTTACCTTCTAAATTCATTTCAGCTGCAGAGCAGGAAATTAGGCGTCCATCTAAAAATGCGCCGAAATACATAATTCTGTCCAGCGTGCTTTCCAAATAAGCTGCGTCATATACGGGATAAGGGTATGTTTTGTAAACTGATTTATAAAGCTCGGCAGCTTGTCCTAAATCTCTTTTATCTAAAACTTTAAATCTAATAGATTCACTTACTTCTTTCGCTTCCGAATTAGCTTTTGATTTTGCAAGTTCTATATTGCTAGCGATTTCTCTAAGTTCTTCTGCACTTAATAGTTCTCTTTGTTGATTTATAAATTTTGAAGCGAACACAACATTTTCGTCATAACGATAATAGTTTGGAATTTGAGCTTCAACCTCATAGCCGTTTTCAATAAACTGCTCAATCGAATCTTCTGGAACTTTGCAGGAAATTTTTCCAAGCTGCATCTCTTTTGCCATATCCTCGATATACTGAATGACTGAATCTGTCGGGGCGTCAGAAAGTTTCATTAAATATGCTCTATCGTTATTCTCATCATATTTAATTTTTGATTCGTTATAATACACAACCCCATCAATAGATTTATGAGCCCTTTTCATCGCTGTCTCCTCAAAAAAAAAACTCATAAAAAAACAAAATAGGAAAAAAAAATCCACCCGCTTCTGGCAAGCATACTTTTTCCCTATTATTTTTTTTATGTTTATCTAATTACAAAAATACGAAACTTTTTTATAATACACAAATATTTTTTAATATTTTTTCTTGTTTTATAGAAATATTAAATCTTTTTCACTTATAATCGTCAATAAAAGAGAAAAGTTTGTTTTATTGTTTTGAAAATAATGAAAAGAATTTATTTTATACTTATAGCCTCCATAGCTTTAATTGCTATGAACTTACCACTTAAAGCGCAACTGCCTATCATTAGAACCGATGCTGACAGCATAATCCAGTTAGGGAAAAATTACGTTTATAATGTTGAATTCAATAAGGCAGCGCAATGCTTTAAAGAGGTTACAAAAAGGTATCCCGAGCATCCCGCTGGTTATTTTCTTGATGCTATGATAGATTGGTGGAAAATTTCTCTTTATCGCCGGACAGAAAAGTATGACAAAGCCTTTCTCGGAAAAATTGATAAAGTAATAGATGTTTGCGATGCCGAGCTGCGCCGCGACCCTCTTGATGTAAAATCGCTTTTCTTCAAGGCTGGTGCGCTTGGCTATCGAGGACGCTTTTATGCAATGAGAAAAAGCTGGTATCCCGCTGTAACAGATGGCAGCAATGCTTATAATATTTTATTTGAGCTGCTTCGGCTTGCACCCCAAAATTATGATATTATGCTTGGGACTGGGCTTTATTGCTATCTTGCTGAAGTTCTTCCGGATAAATATCCCGTTATCAAGCCCCTGCTCTACTTTTTACCTACTGGAAATAAAGAGCTTGGCTTTTCTCTGCTTAAAGCATCTTCAAGGAGAGCTCTTTATGCTGACGTAGAAGCGAAAGTAGCACTTCTAAACTTCTATTATGATTTTGAAGGGAATACGAGCGAGGCAGTTAAAATTGCAAGCGAGCTTAATGAAAAATACCCAAATAATCCATATTTCCAAAGATACCTTGGTCGCTGCTATGTATCTTTAGGAAATACGGGAAAATACGAGAGCACTTGGCGCGAAATCCTTGTTAATTACGTTCAAAAAAAAGATGGATATGACGAGTATTCTGCACGCGAGGCGCTTTACTATATCGGCAATGCTTTGCTTTCTCGAGGCGAATACGATATGGCTTTAAAGTATTTGCTTAAATGCAATGAAGCTAATAGGTTATTAGACAAAGAGCCAACAGGCTTTCAAACCAAAACTCTTTTAAAAATTGGCAACATATACGATGTTCAGAAAAAAAGACAAGATGCTGAAGGATATTACAAAAAAATTTTAGCACTGAAAAACGTTTCAAAATCTCATTCTGAAGCAGAAAAATATTTAAAAACGCCATATAAAAGATAAAATGCTTTTTGAAAATAGTGAAGAAAAAATTAATAAAAGCGCCTCCCCTTTGGCAGAAAGAGTAAGGCCCCAGAGTATTGACGATTTGATTGGGCAAGAGCATCTTGTAGCAAAAGATGCGCCGATTCGTAGATTTATTGAGAATGGAGAAATACCTTCAATTATTTTTTGGGGACCACCAGGGGTTGGAAAAACTACGCTTGCCCAGATCATTTCAATTTCTGCTGGTTATCATTTTTCCAAGCTGTCTGCTGTTGATTCTGGTGTGAAAGACGTTCGGGAGCAGATTTCAAAAGCTGAACTGTTAAGGAAAAATGGCAAAAAGGCTTTGCTTTTTATTGACGAAATTCACCGTTTTAACAAATCCCAACAAGACGCACTTTTAAACGCAGTAGAAAAAGGGATAATCACTCTGTTGGGTGCGACTACTGAAAATCCTTCATTTGAAGTAATTGCTCCTCTTTTAAGTAGATGTCAAGTCTATCGCTTAAAACCCCTTGATGAAGAGCATTTGCAAAGCATTGTGTTAAATGCAATTAGCAAGGACGAGGAGCTGAGCAAATATCAAATCGAAGTCCTTGATTGGGATTTTCTTTTCAAAATATCCTCTGGCGATGCCCGTGCAGTGCTAAACGCGATTGAGCTTTCCTTTAAATACGCAAGGAAAAGTCTAGACGAAAAAATTCAAATAACTCGAAAAATTTTAGAAAAAACTCTTCAACAAAAAACAGCCTATTACGATAAAAGTGGAGATTCGCATTACGACACAATTTCTGCCTTTATTAAGTCTTTGCGTGGCTCCGACCCTGATGCAGCATTGCTTTGGCTTTCAAAGATGTTAGACGCAGGCGAGGACCCCCGTTTTATAGCAAGGCGAATGGTGATTTTCGCAAGTGAAGACATTGGCAATGCCGATCCTTTTGCTTTAACGCTTGCCCTATCGGTTTTTCAAGCAGTTGAGCTGATAGGAATGCCAGAGGCACAAATTAATTTGGCGCAAGGGGTTAGCTATCTTGCTTCCTGTCCAAAATCCAATGCCTCCTATCTTGGCTTGCTCGCTGCAAAAGATTATGTGAAAAAAGCAGATTCTTTAATCGTCCCACTTCATTTGAGGAATGCTCCCACATCTTTAATGAAGCAAGAGGGTTACGGCAAAGACTATAAATATCCACACGATTTTGATTATCACTTTGTAAAAGAAAACTATTTCCCACTGAACGCAAAGCCAACTGCTTTTTACTTTCCCGGAAATTTTGGTAAAGAAGACAGCTTTTCTAAGCGTCTCAAAGCATTTTGGAAAGAAAGGTATGAGGACTTGGGAAAATAACATCTATTCGACTAAAGGAATTAGAAATGAAGCAACCGTCATTTCTTCATCAGTTTTCAAAGAGTGCATTGTGCCTGCTGGAACGATAAACGCCTTGCCAAGCGATAGTGGGACATCACCACCTTCCAAAACTCCAAAGCCGCTACCTTTCATACAGTAAAATATTTCATCGTGTTTGTTATGCTTATGCATTGCAATGTTCTTTCCAGAATCAATGTAATACACATTTTTTACAATAGCATTTTTTATCGTTTCTGTATCCATATTTTTCAATTTGATTAATCGAATGATTTTAAAAAAATTAGTTAAATGATCATTGTCCCCCGCTGGCGGGGCGTGGGGTGGATCTTGCAAAGGTCATTCCGAGCGCAGCGAGGAATCCAGAGGAATTGCGGTATTGAAATGCTTTCTGTATTCTTCACTTTGTTCAGAAAGCCGCTGCCACTCTATCTCCCCCTTTGAAAAAGGGGGGCGGGGGATTTT
>JAAYJM010000034.1 GCA_012522895.1 Ignavibacteria bacterium | reverse complement strand
CCTGGCAAAAGGAGTATATTACATAAAATTAGAAGCATACCTTGGAAAAGAAATTTTTGTTAAAAGCATAGCTGTAGTTAAGTAAGGGAATTTTTGCCTGAACCGTGATTTTCTTGATTGAGGGATTGCTTGATTTTTCAGATGGACTACAGAAAGCCCCCCGACCCCATTTTTCAAAGGGGGATTTTTTCTCTGCTTCTCATTCCCCGCAGATCTGCCACACTTTCCCAAGTGTGGCAGATCTTTTCTCTGTCCTTTCCTTCCCAAGTTCAAATGTGAATACTACTTCAAGTCATTGGATAAGCATAAAACGGATCAGCATTGCAAAGCCTTTTTTGTATTGAAAATTTAAGGAAAAATTTGTATATTTGAAAAAAATAAGTAAAGATTTTATGAAAAAATTATTTTTATCTTTAATACTGCTTCTTGTATTTTCATCGGATTGGCTTTTTTCACAATCGGGAATGGATTATCCTGAGTTTGAAAAAAAATTACTCCCCTTTTTTCCAGAAGAGCTTATTTCTGACATTCCTAAGCAATTGCCGATGGGTAGCCGTTTTGCAGTCTGGGGCTGGGATGTCGACGATTTTTCTGGCGATGGAATAAACGATTTAGCTTTCACTGTTAAACTTGCACAGGAGAAAAAACGCATTGTCCAGGTCTATTTGTTTGTGGATATAGATGGTTTTCTTGAAAAAGTTGCACAATTCAATTATGAATATTTTGAGCTGCCCTTGGAAATTGGGATTGTGATTAGAGATAACAGTTGCTTTGTTACTCAAAAAAATAAAGAGTTCGATTGGAAAATAGACGGATACCGCTATGAAACAGGCTCAATATTTTTAATTGATAGTTTTTCTGCCTTCCGCTTTAATAATTATACAAGAGAAAGTTATAGAAATTACAATAGCTTGCTCAACACAGATAAAATATTTTTAACCCGGAATGGCGATCTTTCTTTTAAAACAAATTATTTGACAATTCCTTCTTATTCGCGTGGAAAATTGCTTTACCATCCATATAATACAGACGCCACTGCCAATTCTGTTGAGTATGTTTTTAAGGGGGCATATTATTGGACTGGCGAAGATGATGCCTCTTTTTCCGTAAAATCTGCTTACTGCGATGAATATATTTATTTTACGGTCGATGTTCGGGACGATAGATTGGTTTTCCCTGAATGCGATACTTGCATTGGGGATTATTTAGAAGTATGGCTCGATATAAACCCATTGGATTCGACTGGAGGACGCTTTTTTAAGTTGAAAGATAAAGAGATTGAGCTTAAAAATAAAATACAAAAAGGGATTTACTGCGTAAAGATTTATCCTGGAAATTTTTACGATAAACGTGCTTTCGTAAAGGAAATTAGCTCCACAGACGACATTGAAAGCTACCAACAAGAAGCGACAAACAACATCAAAGTAGCTTCGAGCTTGAAGGAAAAGGGTTTCGAGCTTAAATTCAAAATTCCTTTTAGCTTTCTTGGTTTTAATTCCTTGCCTTTAGATGGCAAAAAACCTTATGATATTGGCTGCAGCTTCGTTTATTGCGATATTGACAGCCCTTGGCGGCCAGAGGAAGAAAAAAGAATAGCATCTTCAGCTTTTTCGCAAAATAACCCTTCAAGTTTTGGCTCGCTTATAATTATTCCATTTGACAAATGGTATGGCTACGCTCAAAATATTTATGTAAACGATATCCAAAAGCATTTAATTGACTACGGATTTTAAAATTAGAAGCCCGCTTTTTATTAGTTTTGAAGGGATTGATGGCTGCGGAAAAACTACCCAGATTAACCTTTTAAAAGAGTTTCTTATTCAAAATAAGTGCGAAGTCATTGTTGCCAGGGAGCCTGGCGGAACGGAAATTTCTGAACAAATAAGAAATATACTTTTACATTCAAAGCATAAGATTTCTCCAGTATCTGAACTATTGTTGTTTAGTGCGGCGCGCTCTGTTTTAGTTCAAGATCTTATCAAACCCGCTTTGGAGAGCGGAAAAATCGTTATTTGCGATAGATTTTTCGATTCTACTCTTGCTTATCAAGCTTATGGGCGTGGCTTGGATCTTGAAGATGTAAAACAATGTAATCAATTAGCAAGCAATGGATTGGTGCCTGATTTAACCTTTTTTCTTTCTGTGTCATTGGAATTATCAAAACGAAGAATGGAAAACAAAGCGCAGTTCGATCGCTTTGAGCGCGCTGGAGATGCCTTTTTCAACAAGGTGATCAATGGTTTTGAGCAAATAGCAAAAGAAGAACCGAATCGCGTTTTCAAAATTTCTTCAGAAAATCCAATTCAAGACGTTGCCCAGCAAATAATTGAAAAAATAGTTAGTATTTAACGTTGCGCGAAACATATTGACATTAGCAGTAAAAATGAGTCCAAATTGTCAACCAGATTCTTAACCAGATTGTCAAATAGCAATTAATTAGCAATCCCCTTAAATTTTAAAAAAAATTAATAAAATAAAGAAATAAATGTTTTTAATTTCATAAAAATTTGCGTAACTTTGATATTCTATTTGGAGTAATTTATAAATTTTATAAGAATTATGATAACAAAAGAAACAAAAAAAGAATTAGTTGAACGCTTTACAAATGGTTCAACAAATACTGGCAAGCCAGAGGTGCAAATTGCAATATTCACTACAAGAATAAACGAGCTAACCAAGCATTTGGAATCGCACAAGAAAGACAATCACACCCGCCGCGGCTTAATCCAGTTAGTAAACAAAAGAAGAAAGCTATTAGATTATTTAATCAAGAAAGATATAACCCGCTATCGTAAAGTGATATCCGACTTGTCATTAAGAAAATAAACCAAGGAAAAAATGCACAAAGCTTCAATCGATTTCGAGGGACGCGAGTATTCCATCGAAACAGGCAGATTTGCCAAATTTGCAAACGGTAGTGTTATGGTTCGCGCAGGCGACACAATGGTCCTCGTAACTACAGTTGCATCAAACAAAGCGAATGATGAGTTAGATTATCTACCACTTCAAGTGGAGTATAGAGAAAAATCAGCCGCCGCAGGGAAATTTCCCGGCGGTTTTCTTAAAAGAGAAGGACGGCCAAGCGAGCACGAAATATTGAATGCCCGTCTGATTGATAGACCAATCCGCCCGCTTATCCCAAGTTCCTGGCGTTTTGAAACGCAAATTATAGCGACAGTGTTTTCAGCCGATCCTGAGGTCGAGCCAGATACTCTTGCTGCCTTGGGTGCCTCTGCTGCCCTAATGCTTTCCGATATCCCTTTCAATGGTCCTATTTCAGAAGTTAAAATCGCAAGAATTGATGGCGAATTTGTTGTCAATCCTTCTTTTGAGCAGTTAAAAATTTCCGATGTTGATATAACAGTCGCTGGCACCGACAGCTCTATCGTTATGGTGGAAGGTGAATGCAAAGAAATATCAGAGGAAACCTTTGTTGAGATCTTGCTTTTTGCCCATAGTAAAATAAAAGAGCTTAATGCTTTGCAAATGAAACTTTACGAGCAATATCATCTCGAAAAAAGGGAATTTGAAGAATACGCTCCTCCGGAAGATTTTTGCAATTTTATTAAAGAGATTGCTTACGACGATATGAAAAGCTATGTCCATACCGTTACAACTAAAGAAGAACGCGGGCAGAGTAGAACTGAAATTTATGAAAAAACCCTTGAAAAAGTAATAGAAAAATTTGAGGAAAAAGAAGAATACATAGATTTCGATTTTGAAAAAAATACTGAAAATATTTTGCAAGAGCTTGAAAAAGAGCAAATGCGAAATATGATTTTAGATGAAAAACGCCGCCTCGATGGAAGAGGACTCGAAGATATTAGGAAAATCACTTGCGATGCAGGAGTTTTGCCAAGAGCGCACGGCTCTGCACTTTTTACAAGAGGTGAAACGCAAAGCCTTACAACGACTACACTTGGAACAAAACACGACGAGCAGATGATTGACGGCTTGAAACCCGTTTATACTAATAAGTTTTTACTTCACTATAATTTCCCACCCTTTTCTACTGGTGAAGTTGGTAGATTGACCGGCGTTGGACGCCGTGAAATTGGACACGGAAACCTCGCTGAGCGCGCTTTAAAGTCCGTTTTACCAGACCCGAATGAATTTCCATACACAATTAGAGTGGTGTCGGATATTTTGGAATCAAATGGCTCCTCATCAATGGCAACTGTTTGCGCGGGCTGCCTTTCCCTTTTAGACGCTGGCGTTCCGATAGAAAAGTCTGTTGCTGGCATTGCAATGGGACTTATTAAAGAGGAGGACCGTGTGGCTGTGCTTTCCGATATACTTGGGGACGAAGATCACCTCGGTGATATGGATTTCAAAGTTACTGGAACCAGCGATGGCATTACTGCCTGCCAAATGGATATAAAAATTGAAGGGCTTTCAGTAGAAATTATGCAGCGAGCACTCGAGCAAGCAAAAGCGGGACGTATGCACATTCTTTCTATAATGAACGAAACACTTCACGCGCCACGCGAAGAACTTTCTAAATACGCACCACGTTTCACGATTATTACAATTCCGCAAGACCAAATTGGCGCTGTGATTGGCACGGGTGGTGAAACAATTCGTAGCATTGTAAAAGAATCTGGCGCTGATGTAGATATTTCCGAAGATGGCACTGTTACGATTGCAGCAACAAGTCAGGATTCCAGCGATGAAGCTGTTCGATTGATTGAGAACACAATAAGAAAGCCCGAAGAAGGAGTTATTTATCCCGGGACTGTGAAAGAAATAAAAGAAGGAATTGGCGCAATAGTTGAGTTTCTACCTAAAAAACAAGGACTGCTGCACATTTCTCAAATCGCACACACAAGAACAGAAAACGTCTCTGATGAGCTAAGCGTAGGCGAAAAAATAGAAGTAAAACTGATTGAAATCACAAGAGATGGAAAATTCAGATTGAGTAGAAAAGCTTTAATCCCACGTCCAGATGGAGTAAGCGAAGAGGAAAGCGATTCAAGACGCCGTTCTCCTTCAGCTCGTTATGGAAAAGGCTCGGATTCCAAATATCCACGGCAAAGAAAATAATTTTCACAGAATAAAAGAAAAAGCCATTTTATTAACAGAAAATAAAATGGCTTTTTTTATTGTAAAAATTGAATTAAAAAATTCAAATGAAATTAGAAAATTAAATTAAAGTTATTACAAATCGAAAAGCGTGTTTCGAGAAAGAAGCATTTTCGGATCGAAGATTCTTTTTATATCAATCATTTGGTTTATTGTTTTCAGTCCGTAAAGAAGTTTTAAATAGTCTTTTTTCAATTTTCCTACGCCATGCTCAGCTGAAATCGTTCCACCGAGGTTTATAGCCTCTTGTATGCAAATGTCCATAAATTGCTTTGCATTAATTAACTCATCATCGCTGTGGACGAAGACATTTGAGTGCAAATGTGAGTTTCCTATATGCCCAAAAATCACGTGGTCTAATTTCAATTCATTCACTTTTTCTTTAACGAAATTGTAATAAGTTCTAATGTTCTTATCTGGGACAGCGGTATCGAGATACATTTTCTTTTGCTTGCGGTTTGTTATTATTTCTTGCACTTTCAATGGCAAAGTGTGGCGAAACTCCTTGAAATTCTGATGCTCCTTGTCGTTTAAAGCAATCCAAGTGTTGTCGCCAAGATTGGAATATTCACTTATAGTTTCGCTCCAAATACCAAGAATTGCGTCCTCGTTATCATCAGAATACTCTTGCTCAATCCAAACGGCGCCCGCGCAATTATCTGGCAGTTGCGGATATTCTTCTTTTAAAAGAGAAATGGAATTGCTGTCAAAATACTCAATTAAACGAGCCGAGATACCTGTTTCCTTTTCATATTCGTAAAGATTATTCTTTTTGGAAGTATCTCGAACAAAATCCACAAAATCAAATAAATTGTTTTCATTATCGAAGAAAATGATGGCGCCCATCACTTTTTCTGGCTTTTCGAGTAAATTTAAAGTAATCTGCTTATTTAAGCCCAAAGTTCCTTCACTTCCGATAAAGAGATCCATCGCATCCATAAATGGATTAAGGTAATAGCCAGCGGAGTGCTTAACGTTTGGCATTTTTATTGATGGTATTTTGAAAGCATAGCGATTGCCCTGCCTGGATTTAATTCTTATTCCTTTTTTTGGAATAATTTCAACGTTTCTCCTTAATTTAAGCTCGTCTCCATTGATTAAATATAGCTGCAAGCCGGCGCACCAATCACGGGTTTGACCATATTTAAAGGTTCGGGAACCAGAAGCATTTGTTGCAATATTGCCACCGATTGTGCTGTTTTTTTCCGTTGGGTTTGTTGGATTCATCAAATTCAGTTGATTTAAGGCATCTTCCAACTCAAAAACCTTTACTCCAGGCTCAACAATGGCAATTCTCTTTTTTTCATCAATGTCTATAATTTTATTCAGGCGCTCATAAGAAATCACTGCACCTTCAAAAGGAACGCTTGCTCCAGCGAGTCCGGTTTTGCTGCCCACCGGCGTTAAAGGATAGTTGTTTTCCCAGCAATCCAGGGCGGCGTCTCGAATTTCTTCAGTGCTTTCTGGAATATAAACTTTTTCTAAATCTCCGTGTAAATTAGAGGCATCTACTTTAAAATCCTCTAAATAGTCTTTATCTGTTTTGATTATCATAAATCACCATTACATTCTTTTAATGAACTCAAAATGAATATTTCTCGTGATATTCGATGAGTTTTTAAAGTGGATAAGTAAATCTTTAAATTGGAACTCAAAGGTTAAACCGCCAGTGATTGGGATTCTAATTGAGGAATTTAATAGTCCTTTTTTTGAGTAAAAAAGATTATCTTTTTCGTTAAGCGTTGCGTTGTATTCAAGATTCAGCGATGCAAAACTGTGGATAGATTGCTCAAAACCTAAGTAAAAGTTAAGGGACTCGCCCCCTGGCTCGAAAGAATAATTTAAGCCGCCGTGAAGAGCTGAATTTCCCAAAAACCACTTATAGCTTTTGCTAAGAGCAAGAAAAGCGCCGGGCGAGTGGATTTGATAACGCTTTTCATTTTTATCATAATCGCCAACGCCCTGGGTGTTTATCCCAATAGCAATGGCTGGGAAAGCAATTTGCTCGTCAACAAATCTCCACTTGATTTGAATGCCCGGATAATTTTGAAAAACAATTTTATCGTTTGAAATCAAATTAGTTACTGAATAGCTGATTCCAACCATAAATCTATCGAATGGAGAAAAAAGCAGCTCGGCAAGAAAACCGCCACCGCTATAAACCGAGGAGTTAACATCGAAAAAACCTTTAGGAATAACACCTGCTGTTGGCATATCCACTAAGTAAAGCGTTTCGTATTCAGCATTTGCGCCAGCCGTGCTTTGTGCCATTGGTTTTTCTTTTGTTATTTGAGAAAAAATGATTAAAATTATAATTAAGTAAAGCGTTTTATTCATTTTTTAAAATCCTTTTTACAATGCAATTTACAAAAACATTATCGAATAGTATAAAAAAAAATATAATGAAGTTGCTAACTAAGCCCGGAAGGTATAAAAGCAGGGAATTTCTTGCTGAGGGCTTTCTTATTAATCAAGAGCTTTTTAATTCCAAAAAGTATAAGCCAGAATTTGTTGTGATTTCTAAAGAATCAAATCAAGAAATTATTAGCTTATCAAAAAAATTTTTCAGCAAAGGAATTGAGGTTTTTCTTACCGAGAAAAGCGATTTCTTAAAGCTTTGTGATGCCCAAACGCCACAACCTATTATTTCTATTGTTAAAATGATTGAAGGCTCTGTCGAAAAGAATGAACCTTTCATTGCTCTCGATGGAGTTGCCGACCCTGGCAATATGGGTGCTATTATAAGAACAGCAGATTGGTTTGGCTTTCGCAATATCTTGCTTGGGAAAAATTGCGTTGACCAATATAGCCCAAAAGTCATTCGCTCCGCAATGGGTTCTTTTTTTCATTGCAATATTATATTCGATAACAATTTGCCAGAGTTCATTCAAAATAATTATATTGAATTTGAATGCTATGGCGCTACTCTTGAAGCAAAGAAAGATATTGAGGATTGCAAGCCAAGTCGCAAATTTGGGATAGTGATCGGAAGCGAGACGATGGGAATTTCAAAAAATTTAAGAAAAATCCTAAGCTATGAATATAAAATTTTTGGGAAAGGGCAAGCTGAATCGCTAAACGCCTCCATTGCAGCAGGCATAAGTATGTATCATTTTTCTAAGTATATTGAATAGAGTTAGTCTTTTATATCATCCCATATTTTTTTCTCAAAAACCACTCTATCGAAAATAGCAAAATCACTGCTGCAAGAACATAAGGCAAATTCCAAAGCGCAGATTCTCGCCTATCGGTATAAGAAACTGGCTTAAAATTGGGATTGCTCATTAAATCGTCAAGAAAAGTGCTTGCGTTTTCTGGTGTATAGAACTTGCCACCAGTCCTGCTTGCAAGGTTCCGGAGCAAAGGGGCGTTCATTTGCAAATTCATATACTCGAGAGCAATATCGCCAATATTAAAGCGTCCGGAAGCTGAACCAAGCCGAGCCGCATTGACCTCCACGTTCCCTTGATAAAAGAAATCTCCATCTGGCAAACCTTCAACTTTTGTGTAATATCTGCCGTTTCCCAAGCTGTTAAGTGAAAGGTCGCGGCTTGCTGCTCCACTTGAAATTTTTATATTAACGTTTGCATTGTCAATCGGAGTAAAGGCAGCATCGTAAATTTGAGCAATAAATTCAACTGGCTCATTTTTCACGTATTGCTGCTTTGTTGTTCTAATTCTAATATTTTTTTCATCTTGCTCGACAGAAAGCCATTTAAGAGCATTGTTTATAAGTGCTGAATAAATATCTATTGCTTCTGGATTGTTTTTTGCAAGGTCAGCAGCGTATCCAAGCAATTTCCAGCGATAAAGTCCATAGCCCATTATTGCAAGTGATTTTTTATTTTGGAAAGAACGCGAGATAATTAGTGGCTCTTTCATTGGAACATTATTTACTTTAAAAGTAGAGATGACCTCGCTTTCGGGCTTTGCTTTAACAAAGGTCTCAGTTTTAAAAATTGGAGGAAGGCTGTTCCAAAGTTCCAAATCTTTTTCCGTTCCATACACTCTAATTAATGGATTGGCGAGCGCTTCGCGGCTTAGATCGGCAATAACGTTAAATTCATTTGCCCTTGAGCTGAGCAATGTAAAAGGCAAAAACTCTTGCAACTGATTCAATTTACTGTAATCAGTTTGCTGAGAAGCGATGAAAAACAAGGGTTTTTCTTTTTGCAAAGCTTCCTTGATCATATTTAAAACGTTTGCTGGGGTAGAGCTAACGGGAAAACCAACGAAGACAATCATTTCAGATTCAAGAATGTCTTGTTTAGTTGGCTGAGGATTATAAAATTCAGCTCCTTTTTTTTGTATAAAAGATTTTACCTCAAGCCCCTTTTCATAAGAAACTGTGTTCAGGATAAAAGACAAATCTGGGCTTGGACTTCCAGAAAAAATGCTGATACGTCTTTTATTTTTCAGCACTTTAATAAAGCCAGATTTGATATTGTTTTTATCTGTAATTTCACCTTCAAGCGTAGAGATTTTTGCAGTAATTTTTGAAACTCCTTCTTTTTTTGGAGTGAAATTAAATGTAGCTGATAAACTTGATGTTTGCGGAGTGATTTGCAGATCTTTTTGCTCAATCACAAAATCATTTTCTATTAAAGTGCAAGTGATATTGCCAGAGCTATAGCCGCTTGCTTTAATTTGAACGCTAACGGGAACGGGATTATCGACATAAGCTATTTCATTAGTAATGATCGAGGAAATTGAAAGATCTTTTGCTTCGTTTGAATCGCCAATCCCAATAGTGTAATAGCTGCGTGCAGATTTTTCAGCATAGTAAATTGGATTTACGCCTTCATTAAACTCGCCATCGCTTATAAGCAAAACGGAGCTAATATTTTCCTCGCTAAATTTATTAGATAAATGGCTTATTGCATTTGAAATATTGGTTGTCTGCCCTTGGAAATTTAGAGAATCAAAGTGAAATTTCTCGTAAGGCTTTATATCGCTATCGAATGTATAAAAAAGAATTTGATCGTCGTTTAAGCTGTGGATTTTGGAATCTTCTATTGCCTTGCGAACTGCTTGCTGCCGGTTGCCAAGGGCATCGTGAAAGCCATTTGAAAGGGAATTGTCGACAAGCACAGCAAGCTTTGGCGCCTTTTCACCCGATTGAATAAAGGAAAGAATAGGCTCAAAAATCACTAAAACAAGCAAGATAATTGCCAATCCTCTAATTCCAGCTAAAAGATATTTTATAGCGGGTGGAACAGGGGGAATGGTTCTTAAATAATAAAAGACAGTAAAAGCAAGTGCAATAATTATAAGGAATGAGATAAACCAAGCGGAGCCACTAAATCCCAATGTAAACGTATCCATTCTTTGCAATCCAAATTTTCCAGTTTAAAAATATAATAACGAATAAAAGGGCTTTTTGTTTGAAAAGGGCGCAAAGTTCTTTAGCTGCAAACTTTTTGATTTTCTGATAAAATACAATAGAAAAAATAAATATTTTAAAAATATGCAAGAAATTTCGTATTTTTGTAAAAATCGGGGTGTAGCTCAGCCAGGCAAGAGCACTGTGTTCGGGACGCAGGGGCCGGAGGTTCAAATCCTCTCACCCCGACTGCTTAAAGGCTTTCGAGTGTGTGAAGATCATTGAGTTTTTTATATACAAGGGTAGCTCCTCTGTTAAGTAGTTGTAGTTCAATACAGTTAAGTATCTTTGCGATAATTAAATTTATAATCAAAGATTTTACGCAAGCAACAATAATTTCCAAAAATAATATTTAATACGCAGCATAGTCTATTTTTTTAAAATGATAAAAATAGAAAAGGCACATAAGAAATTCAATCCCGGCACTGTTAATGAAGTTTATGCTTTGCAAGGAGCTAATGTCCACATTAAAGATGGCGATTTTGTTACAATAATCGGCACTAATGGAAGTGGAAAAACAACTTTGCTTAACTCAATCGCCGGCACTTTCTTACTCGATTCTGGCAAGGTCTTTATTAATGGTGTTGACCTTAGCTCCAAGCCCGATTATAAAAGAGCAAAGCTAATTGCACGTGTTTTTCAAAACCCCTTTACAGGCACTTCTGCAAAGATGTCTATTGCAGAAAACCTTCATATTGCATATTTGCGCGACAGACGCAAAGCGCCAAAATTTGGTTTAAACAAGCGGCATCTTGCATTCTTGAAAGAAGAAGTGAAGCATTTAGAAATGCAGCTCGAAGATCGCTTATTCGACACTATTGGCACCCTTTCCGGTGGACAAAGGCAAGCGCTAACCTTACTTATGGCTGTGATTAACAAACCAAAAGTGCTTCTGCTCGATGAGCACACGGCAGCACTTGACCCAAAATCTGCGGATAAAGTTTTAAAATTGACAAAGCATTATGTCGAAAAATATAAGTTAAGCACTGTTATGATCACCCATTCTATGCAGCAGGCTCTCGACTATGGGAATAGAACTATTATGATGCACAAAGGAAAAATTATCGAAGACATTCCCTTTGAAGAAAAAAAATGGCTTACTAGCGATGATTTATTAGAAAAATTTAATAATATTCGCAAAAATGAAATGCTAAACAAGGAAATGCTTTCAGATCTGACAGCTGCTTACGCTTAATCTCTTTTAATTGAAATTTTTAGCAAAAAATCAAGCAAGGATGCTTGATCTACTGTTTTTGTAGGGCAGGCGCCCTTTCCTGTTTGAAAATCATGCTGCTTTTGTGCAAATTCCAATAAATAAGCAAAGGTAATTTGCACAAACAGCAACAATATTAGAACCAATAATAGCTTATCTGCGCGAAAATTCCTTTTTTATTGTGATAGCCGGCTCCCAGCCCAACATTCTCCCAAATCAAATATTGAATACCCGCTCCGAAAGAAACACCAGTAGAAGAGTCAGTATTTAAAAAATATAAGTCTTCGCTTGCCACAGATTCAGAGCTCTTTTTCCTCGCTAAGACAGAATCGCCTTGGGTGAAAAGTCCTATATTCCCAAACAAAGTAAAATAATCGTCAATATCATAAAATAAGTATCCATCAAGGCTTAAAATAATTGTTGGATAATTCTCTTTAGAATACACATCTTCGGGTCTTAACCTTTCGTAAGTTATATAATTTGGAATGCTTTTCGCAAAGCCGGATAAATTCAGTCCAAATCCAAAAAATGAATAGCGGAAGCCGACGCCCGCGCCAGTTCCATTAGGACCAAAGCCTAGATCGAGGAATAATTGCTTCATTGGCGGCAGTTCTTCGTAATCCCCATAATAATCATCTTGAGAAAAGCCAGTCTGAGAAAATGCCAGCATAAAGAAAAGAATTAGCAAAATATTAAATGTTTTTTTCATAAAACTATCCTTTTGATTTTAAAATATTATATTTGAATTCGCTTTTTAATTTAAGCTCTCGCTTAAAAATTCTTTTAACGATTGAAGAGAAATTGTGTTTATATTTTTTTCGTTGCAATGCTCTTTAAAGCTATTGAGTAAAGTTGTTAACTCTTTATCATACAAAAAGATGTCAATAATATCAATTGGAATTTCTTTTCCTTCTAGTCCCGTTCCATTTGTTTGAAAAAACTCAAAAAAATGTTTGACCAAATCGCAAAAAGAATCTGAGTCCAAGCTCGCTATATATTCGCTATCTATTTTGGCAAGGGTTTCTTGAAAACTATAAATTGAAATGCTTTTTTCATTTTTGCTTTCTAATTCTTCTTTAAGTGCTTTTATTAAATAAGGATAATCAGAAAAGTAAAGTAGCAATCTTTGTATCTCCTTATATTGCTTGCTTTTCTCGTTGTTAAAAATAAAATTTTGGATTGTTGCTCTTGGTTTAAGCAAATAGTTGATTTTAAGTTTAACAGCTTTTTCAGCAAGCTCGTAAAATATAGCAACCGGGAGACGGGAGCTAAAAATATATTCCGTATCAAGATTAGAAAGCAGGGCTTGGATTTTTTCATTATTAATATTAAAAAACTGATTTGCCGCCCTGGCCAGCCCTTCTTGATATATCCACCATGCGACTTCAGCAAGGAAAAAAGATTTATAGCTTTTGTCTAAATTTTTATTTTGCAAAATATCGCTAAGATAGATATAGCTTGCGATAGTCGAAATCTCTTTTTTGATTCTACTTGTTTCCAGCTCAATGATTTCTTTAAACATTTCTTTAAAATTTTAAAACGATTTTTAGTTTTTCAAGAAAATATTATTAATAACAATCAAAAACGTGAAAAATTCATTTTTAAAGTAAATCAATAGTTTTAT
>JAAYJM010000033.1 GCA_012522895.1 Ignavibacteria bacterium | reverse complement strand
GTTGATAAGTATTTTCTAAAAAAAATTTTTCTGCAAAAAGCTCAGAAAATTCTTTTTTGATTGTATTATATTTTTCAATTAATTCTAAATTAGCTTTTGTTTGGCTGTCATCTTTTCTTTTTTCTTCTTGCGCTGCATTCATAAATTAAAAATCCACATATTTAATTATAAAACTATATACTTAAAAACTATTTTAAAAAGTTTGGATACCACACCAAACCAAGCCTTGGCATTGAGAAAAATGAAGAAACTGGCGCCGTTTCTATATTTTCATCTGGGAAAAAAGGATCGAACTTCGTATAATACGCAACGTCTGTCCTTCCAAGTATGAAATTGAGCCTCCACTCTAATACCACATTAAAAAGCCCGGCGGATTCTATAGGTATATTCGTTATTAATCCCAAGCCAGTATTAATTGCAAAGCGATTGGAGCTCTCTTCTTTAACACTGCCGCTATTATATAAATTAAAAATCATAGAAAAGCCAGTTGTTGCAAAAAAATTGATTTTACTATTCGGATTCGGCACCCATTTCCCGGCAATTTCTATTGTATGGTGAATATTTGGTCCCAGCACTAATTCAGCCGGATCTTTTGTTTTCCTATTTTTTGAAAAAAGATAGCTGAGTTCAAGAATTAAGTAATCAACAGGAGAATATGAAAGCCCGCCTCCTACGGTAAAAATACCTTCATAAGAAATATCGTGCTCTCCAACTGTCTTATAATAGGTATCAACTATTGTGTTGGTAGAAACGCAAGGACCAATCCCAATGAATTTTGCATAAGGATTGTAGTAATCTTCTTCATCATAGTCGTAGTCATCGTTTTGGGCAAAAATCGTTAGATGAGATATGAAGAAAAAGAGCAGTATGAAAAATAGCTTAAATAAGTTCTTTGCATTTTGAGTAGTCATTGAGATTACCTCTTCTATTGGTTTTTGTTTAATTTCAGAAATTTTTCTTGCAATGTGAATAAGATTCGCTGGCTCATTGCGTTTTCCTCTCAAAGGGACAGGCGCAATGTATGGCGAATCAGTTTCGAGCATTATTTTTTCTAATGGCGTTTTTTCTACGACCTCAGCTAAATGCGTTTTCTTAAAAGTAATGTTTCCGGTGAAAGAAACATAAAATCCAAGAGCAAGGGCAGCTTCCATCGCCTTTATATCGGAAGAAAAGCAATGCAGAACTCCTTTTAAATTGCCATCTTGCTCTTTTTCCAAAATACTTAAAATATCGGAATCTGCTTCTCTATTATGCACAATTATTGGCAAATTATTCCTTTTAGCAATTTTTATTTGCTTTGTGAAAGAATGAATCTGCGTATCTTTTGGGGCAAAATCGTAATAATAATCTAAACCGATTTCGCCAATAGCAAGAATTTTTTCATCTTTGCACAATTTTTCAACTCTTTCGAGTGCTTCATCGCTTGCTTCTAATGCGTTGTGCGGGTGAATTCCCATTCCTCCCCAAAGACGCTTATTAGTCTTTATTATTGCTAATTGCTTGTCGAAACTGCTCGGCTCAATAGCTGGAACAAGAATTGCTTCTAAACCGCTGTTGAAAGCTCTTTCAAGCATCTCATCTCTATCTTCATCAAATGGCAATGTATCAATATGAGCGTGTGTATCTATCAAGGTTTTCTTTCATTTTTATTCTGATCTGTTTTTAAATATTTTTTATTTTATTTCAATAAGTTCCTCAATAACATTTGGATACAGCTCATCTATTTCCTTTTGAAAATTAAAGGTTTCGTAAATTGAAGTTGAAATCTTGCTTAATTCAATCAGATCTTCAAAATCAATTTTTTCTTTCCTTTTGAACCATTGCTGAATGATTTTATTTTTTCCTATTTCAAATTCCCAAAGCTCGGGGCTTATATTCTCGAAGCACTGAGCTTTGTTTATAAACACAGTATTTTGATTAAATCTAATACTTTCAACAAGCCCATTTCCAGTGCCAATAAATCTTACATAGGATTTGTTTAGCTTTTCAGATTTAAGTAAATGTAAATTAGCAAGTTCTTTGCCAAGAGCGGACATTTTTTCAAAAATCAAATAATTTTTTGTAAATGGAATCTTTGGGTAATCTATTTTTAATAATTCCGGAAAACTTTTTCTGTAAACGTTTGAAAATAAAATAGCGTAGATATAATAAAAAATACTTTCTGTAATGTTTTTCTTTGAATATGTATTTTGAAGCAACTCTTCAAATTTTGGACTTATATTTGAAATCCGCACTTGTTCCACGCTATTCTCTTGAAATCCGTTTTCATTTTCTTTGTAGAGCCAAAGGGGAATTACATAAGAGCCAACACCAAAAACACTTAAATTAATCATTTTGTTTGTAACAAAAGCATTAGTAAAATAATTGCTTGATTGCCTTCTTGTAATTACAAGCCCAATATTATCTTTTTCAAAGTGCCTGATAAACGCTATTCTGTCGCGAGTTAAAAGGTGCTTATCATAATATATATACCTATCGATAAAAGGTTTATGCAGGATTTTTTTTATTTTCTTTTCGTCGAAAAAACTATTTTTTTCTTTTGCTTTTTTTATACTAAAATCAACTCGATTGTCAATTTTAAAAATATTCTTTATGCTCTCCTCCGAGGCTTTGATATTAATAAAGTGCGTAATCCTTTTAGTTAACTCGCTTTTATTTTCATCGCTTACCAAATGATCTCTGCCAGTTGAAATTCCGCTTGAAATACCAGAAAATATTTGATCGATTGCCCAAAATTTTTTATATATTTTTATGTTAGCAAAATTCTTTCTTTCAAAGAAAAAATACTTTTCATCAATTTCTAATTCATCTTTTTTTGAAAATGTAGAAAATAGATCATTACTGTTTAAATACTGATATTTGTAAGCTCTGTCGCCATATAAATCTTTGTAAAACAGTTGCGCATATTTACCCTTCTTTTTTGCTCCAGTTTTTACTAAAAATAGAATTGCAGTTCCTACCCGAATATCAAACACATTTTGGTCTTTCGTTCCATCTGGCGCTTTTTCGTAAAGGCGGCCGTGGAGGTTAAGGATGTAAATTCTATCAAATGTAAGAAGCAACTGCTTTCGCATTCCAATAGCGGCGGCAATATTCAAATAAGTGTTTTTTGTAATAAGCCCGATGACCCCTTGATTGTTCTGCTCTATTTTCCAATGGCAAAACCTGATAAATTTAATATAATCATCTGAAAGAATTTTTATATTTTTTTCAGCTTTAATATCTTTTTTATAAAATTTCATTAAATCGTTTTCAAACTCAGATTTATTATAAGAATCAAAGGAATATGGCGGATTTCCTACTATAGCCAAAATTGTTTCTTCTATCCTAATGCGATTTGCTTCGGTGGCTTCTTCGGCAAGAGTGGAAAGACCCGGTAGCTCTGGCATATCAACTGCCTTTGCATCAAGCGTATTCGTCAAATATAGCTGAAAACGGTCGTCATCGGTTAAATTATACCCTTCTTCTTTTAAAATGTAGGAAATGTTAAGATGTCCAATTGCATAAGGCGCCATCATCAGTTCAAACGCATAGAAATTTTTGAGAATATGCCCTTGGATGAAGCCCTTTTTGTCGCCTTCGCCATAGTTTTGGACGTAAGTTTTGATTGCCTTTTTTGTTGCTTCTGCTAAAAAAGTGAGCGTCCCAGCCGCAGGGTCAAGCACTTTAATTGAATTATCAGCAAAACCAATTTTTTTAAAATCGCGAACTAAAACCTTGTCAACGGAATTTACAATATACTTTACTACTGGCTCTGGTGTGTAATAAACGCCTCTTCTTTCGCGGGTTGAAGGGTCGTATTTATTTAAGAAAGTCTCGTAAAAATGGATAATTGGGTCCTCTCCCTTGCCTTGAATGTAGTAGTCATTTAAAAGTTTTTGAGCATCGACAACACTCAGCACCTCTGCAATGTCATCAATAATAACCTCCATTTGCTTGGGGGCTTTTCCCAATGAAATAAATTCAAAGACATCTCTTAAAATACCAATGGTTTGCGGAATATAGAAAACAGCATTTCTTCGGTTAAAAACAAGTTCGGGCTTGCTCCTTGTTTTTGCAGCAAAAAGTCCATAAGCTATTGTCTGAGAATATAAATCTGCAAATTCTTTTTCTTTTAGTCCATTTATTAAGTACTTTTTGAAAGCATTGAAAAAGCCGCGAATATAGCTTTTATTGTCAGAATTTTCCAGTTCAATACTTATTATCTCATCTCTTAAAAATTTAGTTCTTTTTGCTAATTCAAGTGCAAGGGATTCTGATGTGAAAATTTTAGGAAATGAAAAATCAAAAAACCTGTTTAATATTTTTTCGATTCTCAAAGAGTTTTCAGAACCAAAAATTTTCTCGTCAATTCTTATTTTTTCAATTAGCTCAGAGTTCCTATATAATCTAAACTCAAAAAAATCTGTAAGAATCACATTGGGAAAAGTTTCGGTATATTTTAAAATTTGAGCTGTTTTTTCAATTTTATTCAAATCAGAATTTGGAATTTTTGCTTCAATATATCCCACAATTCTATTTTCACCATCCCATACGCGAAAATCGGGGTTGCCAGCTTCTGTTTTTTTAGGTAAAATAGTGATTGCAATTTCGTTTCGGTTGATGGAAACAGCAAAATCTTTAATAAGTTCTGCCAACGCGGGATAGTAGCTTTCTTCCCTTTGGTCATCGTGAGCTGAAATTTTTGAGATATTAGCTAAATATTTTTTTAACATTTTTTTACTTTAATCTATCAATAATTTCATCGACTTGGGCAATAGAAACTTTTTCGTAATAATCCTCGTTAATTGCAATGACTGGCGCCCCGCCGCAAGCGCCAATGCATTCTACTTCTTCAAGAGAAAATTTGCCATCTGCGCTGCGTTCCATATCTTTAATTCCCAATTTTTCTGAAATATGCTCAAATATCAGCTCGCCTTCGTTGAGCATACAGGAAACATTGGTGCATACTTGAATGTGGTATTTTCCCATTGGTTTTTTAAAATACATTGTGTAAAAACTCACAACTCCTTTCACATGAGACTCTGAAAGATTAAGCAATGAAGCCACATACTCAATGACTTCATTGGAAATCCAGCCAAACTTTTTTTGAGCGAGCCAAAGCACTGGCATAAGTGCTGCTTTTGTTTCAGGATAATGAGATTTAATTTCATCAATATTTTTAAGTTCTTCGAGTGAAAATTCCATTTTTTTCCTTTTTAACAATGGGCTAAATACAGAAAAGAAATTTACAAAAATTTTTAAAATAAAAAAAGGGCTTATCGCCCTTCTTTCTTTTTTTTCTTCTTTTATATTCTTATATTCTGCTGCTTTTCTTCTGTTTCCTACGTTCTGTCTTTTATATTCTTCTGCTGCTGCTTCTTATCTTCTGCTGCTTTTCAATATTCTGTATTCTTCTTCTCTTCGCCTGTCTTCTGCTTTTCTATATTCTAATATTCTATATTCTTCTTCTCTTCGCCTGTCTTCTTCTACTTTTCTACATTCTATATTCTTCTTCTCTTCGTCTGTTTTCTGCGTTCTGCTTTCTGTCTTCTGCTTTCTGCAACCGTGCTCGGGGTGGGACTCGAACCCACACGGGATATGCTCCCACAGGATTTTAAGTCCTGTGCGTCTACCTGTTCCGCCACCCGAGCAAATAGATTTACAAACTTACAATATTTTTCAATTTTATAAAAATTATTTTTTTATTTTTTAAAAATAATTGAATTTTCTTTGAAAATACAGTTTTTTTAATGATTCAAAGCTGCTTTTTAAAATGGCATGCTTGTATTGATCATTTTGCTTTGCTTTTAAATTGCTTTTTACTATTTTTGAATAAGTTTAAATCTTTTCAACCAAAACTGAATATGGTAAAAGTGATAGCAAAGGGCTTTCAAGTAGAAAACAAGGTGCAAAACGAAACAGCTCCTTTTATGCCAAAGCAAATGGGAGACACACGAAAAACTCAAAATATCTTAAGCGCTACATCGTTAATTTTGATTGGGTCGTCTACTGGAGGTCCCCAAGTATTATCTAAAATTCTTTCGGCGTTACCAAAAGAAATTAACAGCGCAATAATTGTGATTCAACACATTGACTCCCAGTTTGCAGATAGTTTTGCTAATTGGCTAAATGAACAAAGCAAGCTAAAAGTCGAAATTGCAAAAGAGGGAACAGAGCCAGAAATGAATCTTGTCTATGTTGCTGGTGCAAATGGTAATTTGACCATCAATCAGGAACGAAGATTTAGATATGTTGAAGAAATAAAAAATGATTACTATCGCCCATCGATTGATATTTTTTTTAATAGCATAGCTAAAAACTGGCTTCCCAAAGGCTTAGCAATTTTATTAACGGGAATGGGAGCAGATGGAGCAAATGGCTTATTGTCATTAAAAAAAATGGGTTGGCACACCATTGCCCAAGACGAGGCAAGCTCTATCGTTTATGGTATGCCTCAGGCTGCTGCAAAACTTGAGGCTGCAAAAGAAGTTTTATCTATCGAAAGCATAACAGCGGCAATTTTAAAATTTATAGAAACAAGGAGAAATTGAATGAGCCAGAGTTTAACAAACACATTATCTTCGGGAATATCGGATTTTAAAATCAAGGTTCTCTTAGTTGACGACCAAGCAATAGTTGGAGAGCAGGTAAAAAGAATGCTCGCACTTGAAGAGGATATAGAATTTCATTTTTGCCAAGACCCAACTAATGCTTTGCAAAAAGCTGTCGAAATTTCTCCTACTGTAATATTGCAAGACCTTGTTATGCCAGAAGTTGAAGGCTTAACTCTTGTTAAGTTTTATAGAAATCACCCGAAATTAAAAGATATTCCGGTAATTGTTCTTTCTTCAAAAGAAGAAGCGACCACCAAAGCGGAATCTTTTGAAGCGGGAACTAATGATTATTTAGTTAAGTTGCCCGATAAAATTGAACTTATTGCCCGAATTCGTTATCATTCAAAAGGATACATTAATCTTTTACAAAGAAATGAAGCGCATGCCGCTTTGCAGAAAAGCCAAAAAGCTTTAATGCAAGAGTTGTCAAAAGCTGCCGAGTATTGCGTTTCAATACTTCCTGAGCCTTTGAATAGCGAGAAAATTAGCACTCTTTGGAAATTTGTTCCGTCCATTCAACTTGGTGGTGATATGTTTGGCTATCACTTTGTCGATGATGAGCACTTTGCATTTTATCTGCTTGATGTGTGCGGGCATGGTGTCGGCTCCGCCTTGCTTGCAGTTGCTGCAATCAATTTTTTGAAAGCGCAAAAAACTTCTAACATTGACTTTAAAAAACCAGATGAAGTGTTAAACGGACTTAACGAGACGTTTCAGATGGCGGACAATAATCAGCTTTTTTTCACGATCTGGTATGGCGTTTATAATATAAACACAAGGAGTTTAAGCTATGCAAGCGCTGGTCATCCTCCGGCATATTTACTTAAAAGCAATGGAGATAGCGAGCAGCTGAGCAGCGATAATTTTATTATTGGCGGATTGCCTTCCTTTCCATACGCAAGCTCAAGCATTCAAATAGAAGAGACCGCCTCGCTTTACGTTTACTCAGATGGTTGCTATGAAATCAAAAAAGAAAGCGGAGAAATGTGGCAAATCGAGGAGTTTTTCGATTTTTTAAAGCAAAACGCAAATTCTGATGGCTCAGAAATTGACAGTTTGCATAATTACGTAAAAGAATTGCAGGGAGCGGAAATTCTCGAAGATGACTTTTCAATGATGAAAATAATTTTTGGGTAGACGCGGTAAG
>JAAYJM010000032.1 GCA_012522895.1 Ignavibacteria bacterium | reverse complement strand
CTACTATATCATCATTAGCAATAATTTCAGCTATATCAATTTTTGTTTCTTTGCTTTCAAACCACTGCTCTAAAGATTTCTCTGCTTTGATTTTAAATACTTTATCTTCTGAAACAGATGTGAAATTTGAATACATTTTACTTCCCATATAAAAAGTCCCATTTTCAGAAAATGTAAAAAAATCAAAACATTCACCTGAAATATTGTCTCCTTCGCGAATTAGATCTTTGTATTGAAGAAGGTATTTGATAAAATTGCAATCCGAGTCTAATAATGCAACTATTGGCAATTCCTTCGTAAATAATGATTTATCCTCTTCATACAAATACCAGTTAATATTCAGATAAGAAATAAAATTATTTTTAGATTGATTTAATCGCATTCCCATTACAAGTTCATTTTGAAAATTAATGTCGAATATTTTAAAATTATTATTTTCTTCCTTGAGAATCACATTATCAAGCTCTAACAATACTTCATCTGAGCCATCGGGTTGCTTTCCCATTTTATAACCTTTTAAAATATTGATTTTAAATATTTTTGAATTATCAGTGTATTTGATAATTTCTCTTATACTTAATGCAATATTCATTGAATCAGCAAATTTCCAAAAACTTTTATCATATTTTGTGCTATCGTAAAAATAATACGCTAAATATTTTGGTATTGAATCATACTTTGCAAAATTGCCGTCATTATAATTATAGAATTGTAATTTATTAAAAGTTGGGTCGAAAAAAACAAAAATGCTATCATCAATTATTGTTGGATTAAAAAAAGTATTTATCGGATAAGCACCTTCAATAATTGGTATTTGCTTAAATTCCTTTAAAGAACTATAATTACATTTTTTTTTATTTAAAAGAGTAGCTATTTTATCTTTTTCTATTGGGTTAGTTCTTAACTTATTTTGTGTGAATAAAATATCACCAGAGCTGTTGGAAATAATCAAATATGGAAAATCATTATCTTGATTATCAAAATAACTCTCAAAATTCTTTCCATAATCGTAATAAATATCTTTATTGTCGATTTGCATAGCAACTGATTTATTACGTTTATTTTCTTTTGCAAAAACGATAATATTAGATATGGAGTTTTGAAAAGTGCTGCTTAAAACAGAATTTGCAAGGTTTACAGAATTAATGCAGCAGGGAGTGCAAACATTGCCGTCAATAAGATAGAAAGCATAATACTGCGTATTGCTGTTTTCAGTTGAATAATCCTTAATGATTTTATTTAGTTCCAAAGAATTAGCTGAAAACAAATTGTTAGTTAAAACAAATACAAGAAGAAGAATAATTTTTTTCATAGCTATCTTATATTAGTTAAAAAAAAATTAATTTAATAAAAACAATTTTATTTACAAATAATTTTTAATAGCAGACTGACAGTGTAGTTTTGTTAGGAAAAGCAGATTTGCATTACCTACATTTATACGCTTTCTACTCCTTCCCAAGTTGAGTTTTGGAAGAAGAAACAGCGTAGAGATGGACTCCACCTCGAGGTGGAGTCCATCTAAAAAATCAATTACTTTAATTCTTGCTCTTCTATTTCCCAGCGGAATTCTCTCCATTTATTTAAAAAGAAAATTGATTTGTCTTTAACTCCAATTAGTTGAGAACTGAGTAAATTGAATTTATTTGTAAACCAGTCAATATGTTGTTCTTTTAAAAATTCACCTTTTTCGTTAAATGTCAATAGATAAGCTTCTAAAATATCATTTGAGTAATTATGTCTTTTTGTTATATAAACATAGAATTTTTCATTATCACAAAAAACCTTATTAATTGAATATTTTACTGGTAAAACGAATTTATTATTAAAAATGCTATCGGCTTTTTTTGAAGCAATAATATTTTCAAAAACATCATTGATTTTCGATAATTCTGTAATATTTCTTATTGTTCCAATTTTATCATTTTTTAATGTGAAATGAATAAAGATTTGATTATTTGGATTTAGATAAAAAAAGTTTTCATCGTTTGTAGAAAAAAAGAAATCTGCATTTCGAGTTCTTTTAAAGTCAACATCAGTCGAAGATTTTATTTCTGAATAAGACAAAAGATTTTTAAATCTCTTGTCTTTATTATCAACTAAAATAAAAAGGAAATTACTATCTGGATTTTCTTTTTCTGGCTCTAAAACTTCAAAAAGAAATTTGTCTTTATAAGGAATATAGTTATAATTAATTTCGAGAGCAGGCTGGTATATTTCAAGGACATCAGAAAGAGAATCATTTTTTATATTTATAAATACATTAATTGAAGAGTAGTCTAATCCAACACTGCTGTCTTTTGTTTCTTCGTTGAAATTTTTTGTATATTCAAATTTATTCATAAGACGACAGTTTGCATAAGGAATGTTTTTTAAATAATCAAAATCCAAATCAAGTATAGCTGGAAAATAAACATATTTTAAAATATTCTGACCGCTTAATTTGTATATATTGCTATCGTCTATATTTTTTAAATCAGTGTCAATATAATAATTCTTCAATCTATCGCCAATACTTATATCTGAAATTAACTTGCCGTCGAATAAATTAAAAGCGAAAATATGATTTTGTCTATTGTCAAATACTAATAAATTATTGGCATTTTTATCGAAAACTACTTTGCTTGGTGAAACCAAAGAAACTTTGCTTTCATCTAACTTTATTTTATTTAAATATCTTCTCTTATCTAAATTCAAGTTTTCTGCTGGCGTCATAACTCCGGTAAGTTGCTCATCTTTACCAATGATCACAGCTTGAGGATTTAAATAAATTGAACAATGTTCATTAACATTAAATATTTCAGCAATACTGTTATTAATATCAGCTAAAATTATTTTTGGTTTTATTTTATCTTTAATAGATTCGATAAAACTTTCTTCGCCTTTTTCTAAGTGCATAACAACAACAATATTGTTTAAATCATTAGAACTTGTTGAAAATATATTTACTCTGTCAGTTACGCAAGAGAAAAATTCACCACTTGGAATAAAATACACACAATAGTTGCAATTCAAATCAATATCGTTTGGAAACTGAGTTTTAATTTTTTCGATAAAATTAAGAATATTTCTCTTTTCAATATCCTCAGAGAATAAATTGTTAGAAAATAGAAATATTACTAAAATCAAAACAAATGCTTTAAAATTCTTCATAACTAAAATTTATTTGTTAAAAAAACATGCCATTAAATTAGTTATACGAACATTAATTGTTTCATCCTCCGCTTCTAAAAGTCGGAAAACTTGAGGCGGAGGATGTTTTTTTATTATTTATCTTGCCAATCCGCTTAACCTTGTTTATTTCTTTTTTTGTCTATGGATTGGAATAAACAAAAGCCAAAACTCAGTCAATTAAGCCAAGATATTTTTTTCACATTAGTTTTCTTTAACACACAGAAACAATATAATACTTTTTTTTATTATATGCAAGCAAAATATTATTATTTTTCTTTTTTTTGATATAATTTTTTTTGAATATATATGATTATAAATATACCCTAATTTAATTATTGAAAGCTAAACCAGAACAGCAGTGATTAGGCTCTCTCAACCCCGATGTATCGCCGTTTTCCTACTTCTAAAATTCAATTTTGGAAGGAGGGAAAAAATCTTATTCCCGACTCCCGACTCCCGACTCCCG
>JAAYJM010000031.1 GCA_012522895.1 Ignavibacteria bacterium | reverse complement strand
TAGTAGTTGTGATTGATGAACTGGCGGATTTAATGCTAACAGCTTCTAAGGAAGTGGAAAGTCCTATCATTCGATTAGCTCAGCTTGCAAGGGCAGTCGGAATCCACTGCATCGTTGCAACTCAACGTCCATCTGTTGACGTAATTACCGGCATAATCAAAGCAAATATTCCAGCAAGGGTTTCTTATTTAGTAGCTTCAAAAATTGATTCTCGAACAATACTCGATGTTTCAGGTGCGGAGCAACTTCTCGGTATGGGCGATATGCTTTTCCTTGCCGGTGGCTCGCCCAAGCCGATTCGTATTCAAAATTCCTTTATTTCAACAGACGAGGTTGAAGAAATTTGCGATTTTATTGGCAGTCAAAAAGGCTATTCTCAGCCTTATATGCTTCCAAGTTTAATTGAAAAAAACACAGCTGGCGCGGACTCAAATCCAGACGATAGAGACGTCCTTTTTGAAGAAGCTGCCCGACTTATTATTCAGCAGCAGCAAGCCTCCGTTTCTTTGGTGCAAAGAAGGCTAAAGGTTGGCTACGCAAGAGCTGGTAGAATAATTGATGAATTAGAAGCTGCTGGGGTTATCGGTCCTTTCGATGGAAGTAAGGCAAGAGTGGTTTATATGGAAAGTGGATCTGAGCTGGAGGCTGTCCTGTAATTATGAAACTAGAGCTAATTTTGATATTTATTGTCTCTCAAAAAAATAAAGTTTGTTTTTCAATTAAAATTTGATTATTTTCAAATTCTTACTAAAGTATTTAGGAATATATATATCAAAATATTCAGAAAAGTATTTTATGAAGGAAAATAAAGAAACTGAAAGCGTCTCCAAAGCAAATCATTCTGAGTTGCTGAGCAGAATAAGTTATTTAGAGAATAAGATAAATGAGCTAGAAAAAGCCAATCAGAAAAATGCAGAACTTGGAATAAGACGGCGCCAAAAAAATCTCGAAAAAATTATCGAGAATTTGCCTGTCCCCTTAATTGTTAAAAATCTTAGGACAGGTGAATATACGGTTTGTAATAAGGCGGCAGAGACTGTTTTCGACATCCCGCACAAGGAAGCAATAGGAAAAACGGACTACGACTTTTTTTCGAAAGAGCAAGCCGATAGATAGCTTTAAAGAAAAAGATAAGGAGGTTGTTGAGTCAAGAGAAGTTGTAAGGGTTGGAGAGCAGCTTATTTACAGCCAAGTTCGCGAAGAAATCATTGTAAATACTATTAAAATTCCCATTTTTGACGAAAAAGGAGAGCCAGAGTCGATAGTAGTTTTCTCCGAAGATATTACTGAAAAGAAAAAATATGAAAAAGAAAAAGAATCGCTTTACGAAGATCTTTTCCTCTCCAAAGTAATACTTGAAGAGAACTCATTAAACATAATGAAGCTAAATGAAGAGTTAATCAGTTCAGAAGAAAGATTAAAGGAAGCTTTAAATACCAAAAATAAATTTTTTACAATAATAGCTCACGATTTAAGAAGTCCAATAGTGGGTTTTCTACAATTAGCAAAACTTCTGTCTGAGGAAATTAATAACATCTCAATAAACGATTTAAGTGAAATATCTAAAACTCTTTATTTATCGGCAGACAAGCTGTATAAACTCTTAGAAAATTTGCTCGAATGGTCATTTATTCAACAATCGCAGATTGAAATAGTGCCAAAAAGAATTCGCTTGCTTGAAGTTCTTAACGATGTTTTTCAATACCTTGACCAAGTTGCAAAGAATAAAAATATATCTATTGAAACGAATATCGAGCCAGATATTTATGCTTTTGCCGACCAAAATATGCTTGATTTAATTTTTAGAAACCTTATTTCAAATGCCGTAAAGTTTTCTAATAAAGGAGGGAAAATCATCGTTAACTGCGATGTTTCAGAAAAATATGAAGATAAATACCTTATTTCTGTAAAAGATTTCGGAATAGGAATCGATAGCAATTTAGCTGCAAATTTATTTAGAATTGACAAGCGAACACAAAGAGTTGGCACTCAGGGCGAAGATGGCTCGGGCCTTGGCTTAATTCTTACGAAAGAATTTGTAACAAGGCACGATGAAGAAATTTGGGTTGAAAGCAGTGTTGCTGAAGGAACTACTTTTTATTTCACTATCAAAAGATTTTTTTAACGAAAAGTTTTAGTTTTATAGTAAATTTCTTTTATTGTTAATCGATTTAAATAATTTATCTATTTCAATAGGAACTACGCCCGGCGCCTCGCACACCACTCCAGCAGCATAATTGGCAATCACAGCAGCTTCTCTTAAAGTGGCTGAGCCTGCTACGGCAGCCGCAAGAGTGGCAATAGTTGTGTCGCCGGCTCCTGAAACGTCAGACACCATTCTTGCTTTTGTTGGAATTAATAGAACATCTCCATTTCCTTCAAAAAGCAGCATACCATCGGCACCAAGCGTAATTAAAACATTTTTACATTGAATTTTTTCTAAAAGTTTTTTTCCAGCTGTTTTCACGTCCTCCATATTTTTTATATCAAAATTTAAAGATATGCTTGCTTCTTTCTTGTTGGGTTTGAAAACAGTTGCGTTTTTATAGTTAAAGAAATTTTTATACTTTGGGTCTACGAATACTGGAATATTTCTTTTTTTTGCATTTGTAATTATTTGATAAATAAGTTTTTCTGTTATCGCCCCTTTATCGTAATCAGCAAAAATGATGGCGCTTAGATTTTTTTGTTTTTCTAAAAAATCTATGAAATAATTTTCAGTTCCCTTGTCGATTTGCTCTCTTGTTTCGCTGTCCAGTCTTGCTATATGCTGATTATTCCCAATAATTCTTGTTTTTACTGTTGTTGGACGTCCATTTTCAGAAAAAATTCCATTGGGGCAGATTCCCTTTTTCTCAATAATTTTTTTAAATAGAAAGCCCGAATCGTCATTCCCAATAACTCCACAAAGCAAAGCATCAACAGCGAGAGATTTTAAATTGTTTGCAACGTTTGCGGCGCCCCCGAGGTGATAGCTTTCTCTTTCTAAATCGACTACTGGCACTGGCGCTTCTGGCGAAACCCGCGACACTGCCCCCCAAAAAAACCTGTCCAACATTATATCGCCAACTATAGCAATTTTTTTGCCTTTGCAATTATCTATTATTTCTTTCGCTCTCTCAAATTTTATTCCGTCCATAATTGTCTTTTTTATAGTATTTTAATAATTTTAAAAAATAAAATGTAAGTTTACAAAAAATTTCTATATTTTTTGCTTTTAGCTCTGAATTACAGCATCTTCTAAAAAAAGATAAGCGGTTTTAAAAATGATAAAAGAGAAAAAAGAGTAGCCCTTGTTTCAATGATTGCTGCAACGTTCCTTACGGGGTTTAAGCTCATTGTTGGACTTATGACCGGAAGCTTGGGAATTTTGTCCGAAGCCCTGCATTCTGCTCTGGATCTAATTGCAAGCGCCATAACCTTTTTTTCTGTCCGAATTTCAGACAAGCCCGCCGACAAGGAGCATAATTATGGGCACGGAAAAATTGAAAATCTTTCTGCCTTAGCTCAAACTTTGCTGCTTGTCATTACTTGCTTTTGGATTATTTACGAAGCTCAGGATAGATTGCTTTCCGGAAATACGGAAATTGATGTAAATGCTTGGAGTTATATCGTCGTCATAAGCGCCATTTTAATTGATATATCACGCTCAAGAGCCCTGAGCAAGGTAGCAAAAAAATACAATAGCCAAGCCCTTGAAGCTGATGCGCTTCATTTTTCTACTGATGTTTGGAGTTCTGCAGTTGTTTTGTTGGGACTTATTTGTGCAAACTTTGGTTATTTTTATGCTGATTCGATAGCAGCTTTATTTGTCGCTATGATTGTGCTTTTTGTGTCTTATAGACTTGGCAAAAAAGCGGTGGACGTTTTGCTCGACAAAGCTCCAGCGGAAGCAAAGGAAAAAGTGGAGGCTCTTCTTTCAGAATACGCTCAAGTGGTGGATTTTCATAGCGTTAAAGTTCGCTCAGCCGGCGCAGATACTTTTATCAAATTCAATATACATTTAACTCCGGACACGAGCTTGAAAGCAGCTCACGAACTGTGCGATGAAATTGAATGGAGAATTAATTCAATTATCCCCAGAAGCGAGGTGTACATTCACCCTGAGCCAATTAGAAGAAGCAAGATTGAGTAATTTGAGCTTAAGCATTTCGGAAAATAAAAAGCATAGACT
>JAAYJM010000030.1 GCA_012522895.1 Ignavibacteria bacterium | reverse complement strand
TCTAAGGACTACGGCGTAGAAATATACGATTATTCATCGAAGGAACTTGTTCAAAAATTAGAAATAAACGGTTATAATTTAACAGGAATTGAATTTTCTCCCGACGATAAGTATATAGTAACTTCAAGTGGGCCTAGTACAAACGCCCTTTTAGTATGGTCCATTGAAAATGGTGAAATTGTTTATAATTACCCAGGTGGTTCGTATTCTAACGTAGGAATAAGTAAAAGTGGAAAATATATAATTTCTTCGACAGGTAGGTATTTATTTCTAATTAATTTTAAAAATGGAACTTCAATTGTTGAAAATGATAAAGAAAAATATTTAAAAACTATATACCCAAACCCTGCAACAAATACAGCAATTATAGAGTTTGAACAAAAAACATCAGGTAATACTAGAATTGAATTATTAAACATACAAGGTATTTTATTAAAAACAATTATTAATAAATTTCTTGAATCAGGTCGGCAGATAATAGAGATAAATACAAGCGATATACCAAGTGGTTACTATTATATTATTGTGCAAAATGAAAAAGAACAATATGTATTTCAATTAGTAGTTGAACATTGAAAAAGGAAAATACGATGAAAAATATTTATTTAACCTTAATGTTAGTTATTTTATTAAATAATAATGAATTGCTTTCCCAAGACAAAATTGACCCGCCAAAATTAATTCAATTTGATACTTCTCCAGTAGTTGATAGAAATTTTAATAGTTTTATAATAGGTTGGAATTGGGGAACTCCCGGTGCGATGTTGGACAGTGCTATCACACTGAACGAAGTGAAGAGTCCAGAAGTCTTTCCAATACCGCAATTCCTCTGGATTCTTCGCTGCGCTCAGAATGACAATGTAAATCTCCACCCAAGCTCCGCCAGCGGGGGATAAAGAAATCATTAGCTTCGCAAGTTGCTTATTCTGTTGCTTTTATATTGCTTGCTATTCTAAACTGTCTACAATATCGCTTGCTCGCTTTCCACCAGCCATTTCAACAATTATATCGTCATAATGGTCAGCTATAATTGCAACTGATTGAAGGGCAGTTAAAAATTGATTTTCATCAATACAAGAGCCAGTAAGCGAGTATGAAAAAGTGATTGTCCCATCGAATAAAAGTCCGAAGGAGCCGAAATGCAGCTCCGCATTTTTATTTAAGAGGAAACGAAGCAGCTCTTCGTTGATTTGCGCGCCAGTAACCAGGTTAGAAATCAGCTCTACACAGGTTTCGGTGGCAGTAAAGGGACGAATGACAATCATCACTTGAGTTGAACCAGAAGAAATTGTGAAACTACCATTTCCAAAGTTTAAATTATCGGGATAATAATTATTTAAAAAGGTAGTAACTCTTTCAGTAGTAATGTTTAATAGCTCTTGTGGAGTATCAAAATCTTCTTGGCTGCTTGGCATTTTTTTAAGTTGATTTAATTCCATATTTTTCTCCATTTGAATTATTAAAAATTACTGAGCATTATCGCTTGGTGGCAAGATACCCATTTTTTCTTTTAGCGCAAGCAGTTCTGCATCGACAGAGCTACTCGTTCCGAGCATTTTGAACTCATCTTCTAATTTAGTATTTTCACCTGCAAGCGTTTCAAAAGCTTCGGCTTGCGATTCCAACTGCTCAATTTTCGTTTCATATTTATCGAATTTGCTAAAAGCATCGGAGCCAACGCCGCTAAATGATTGTGCGATTTGCTTTTGCGCTTTTGCTGCTTGTGAGCGGGCAATAAGCGTGCTTTGTCTGCTTCTTGCTTCGTCTAATTTTGCTTTAAGCGAATTTAATTGCGTCCTCATTTTGTCAGAAGTATTTCTTGCCTGCTCGTAAATGGGCTGCAAATCTTGGAAATTTCTTTCTGAAATCACCTTTTTTTCGAGAGCGGCTTTTGCCAGGTCATCGCGTCCGGCGTTTAGCGCTTGAACTGCCTTTTGTTCCCAGTCGCCTTTTTCTCTTCTTGCTTTTTCAAGTTTTCTTTCTAAATTCTTTTCGTTAGCAATTGCGTTTGCAACTGCTAGTGTAGCTTTGTTTACAGATTGCTCCATTTCGACAACCATCTGTTTTAGCATTTTTTCGGCATCTTCTGCCTTATCTAAGGCGTCATTAACGTTTGCCTTAAAAATATCGGCTATTCTGCTAAATATCCCCATAAAGTCTCCATTATAATTTTATATTAAACAGCTGTGCTTATTAAAAAATTTTGTAAATTTACATTTAATTTTTTTAAAATCAAAATTCATTTTACTATAATACGTTTTAAATGTAAGAATTGTTATAAATTGTTTTGGATTGAAAATGAAATTCAGTATGCAAAATATGCTTGAGCAGGCAAAAAAAGTTCAGCATGAAGTAGAAAAAATTAGAGCAGAAGTGAATCAAAAGATAATAACAGCTGAATCGGGCGGCGGGATGGTTCAAGTTACTATGACTGGCGCAAATCAGATTATAAAAATTAAAATTTCAGATGAAATTGTCAATCCCGAGGAAATTGAAATGCTTGAAGATTTAGTGGTGGCTGCTGTAAATAAAGCGATTAAAGAAGCACAAGAAATGGTGGCTAACGAAATGGGCAAAGTAACAAATTTGTTGCCTAATCTTCCCGGTTTGCAAGGGTAGAGATTATGCTATACAGTTCTGAATCTATAGAAAGAATGGTTGAGCTTTTTTCTTCATTGCCTACAATTGGGCGAAAAACTGCACAACGTTTGACATTTCACATATTAAAGCGAAGCAATGGCTTTGTT
>JAAYJM010000029.1 GCA_012522895.1 Ignavibacteria bacterium | reverse complement strand
ATACAAAGCAACTATAATGATGTCAATCTTAAAATTTTAGATTCTGCTTGGGATATATCATCATATATAATTATTTTCGTGTTATTATCTTTTTTTTTTAATCTGATTTTTGCAAGAATTATATTAAAACCAATGAAAAATATATTGTTATCACTAATTTGCATCATAATAATATGGATTATTGGGAATACATTTAGTATTCATTAGTGGTTTATAACTTTATTATATTAGAAGCAACAAATATGATACAAATAACTAGAAAAAAAGCAGAGCAACCATTTCCTCTGCCCAGCTTTTCCTTGCAGCAACCAAATTGGTCATTTCGACTACGCTCAATGACCTCTTTCAAACTTTGGCAATTCGCTTGCTAATAAATCCCTTGCTATGTTCAATGTGTGCAGCCATTCACTAATCTTAATGCTTTCATCGTGGTGATGCTCGTTATAATAACCAACGCTGAAATTGGCGCCGCAGATATCTTCGCAAAGCGTGCAAATATCTGTGAAGGAGCTTCTATTCGGCTCGCTATATTTAGTTCTTTTCTCAATAAAAGCTCTAAATTCGTCTGTCCCAACGTCATAGCACTTGTAATCAGTGCCGTTACGTCTATCGAATTGAATCATAAATTGATGTTGATTGATAATATTTGCAATATCTGGATTTTGTTCCATTAGCCAGCTGCTTCCAATTCTTCCATGCTCTTCGCCATCGGTTAAAAGGATTGAATGTCCGCTATCTTTTAATGCCCAAAGGATTGCACAGCCAGCCCTATCGTCAGCGCCAAGTGCAATTCTTTTCCCTGCTTCGTCTTTGCCGACAAAGTAATCGTTTTCTATTTCGACAAAGTGTTTTCGAGGAGAATTCCCGTTATAAAACATATCAAAAACTGTATCGGCGTGTGCTATTAGAACGACTTTATTTTCTTTTTTTCCGTTAAGGAACAGAAACCGTTCTTTGCCTTGTTCATCGGCTTCTCTGAAAATGGAATCCTTAATTGTTTTAAACTTTTCAAAGACTGGTTTTGAAGTCCAAATAGGATACTCCAAAAACTGCTTCAATAGTTCAATGTCTTGGTTTTTCATATTTTTTTTGGTTCAGGTGTCATTGCGCGTAGTCGAAATGACCAGTGTTAATATAAATGATTTACTTAATTACCTTTGCATCTCCCTCCCAAGTTGGATTTGGGGGGAGAAGGATTTCAGCACTAAACTTTAGGGAAAGTGCTGAAATCCTTGTTGCAGATAGATAATTTTTTATTTTAATAAATTTTTAAATTCATTTTCATTCTTATTCATTAATTTATTAAAATCCTCAAAAGTTTTTACCGACTGCGGAATCGCTAAACCAATTTTTTTGAGCAAGCCAGCTGTCCCTATTATTTTATATTCCTCAAAATGGCTTGTCTCTGGATTTGGGAATAATAAAAAACCTTCTGTGGAGTTAAAGCGATACATATACGTTATTGTTTTGTAGTAAATACTCGTTGCTCTTTCTGAATTTTCTGTATATTCTTTTTGGCTTCCAAGTGGAATATATTTTGCATCTCCAACTTTAATTGGTTTTATTTTGCTAATAAAATCTGGATATATATGTTGAAAACTTGGTGAAGTTGAATTTTCAAAAAGATATTGACGGTTTTTTCCTGTTTTATTTTCAGGATGAATGAAACTATGCTTTAAAAGAGTGTTCAAATATTCCTCCCAAAGCCAAGCACCATCAAACAACAAACCATAAATTCTATCTTCTTCTTTCCCGAAAGTTATTTTGTCGCGCCTTAATATCCTCAAACAAATTTTTTGCAACATTCTGTATTCTGTATAATATGGATGTGTAATTGGTTTTAAGTTGTTTAAAATTATTTTATTGCGAGAATTTCTATTGTAAGTATTTTGAGTTACAAAATTAAATTTGCTCACAATGTCTCGGACCTCGCTGTCATTCGCTAAAACAGAAGCGCCGAAACGATGGCTTTTTATATGTTCAATAGTGTGCCTCACAAGTTGAGTTAAATAGTTGTTACAGCTATGTTCCCTTGTCGTATAAGCAACGTTTCCAAGAAATGGAATATTTTTTTTAATATGTCTTTTAACGTCTATTGTTCCTTTTACATTTGCGTCATTATGCTTTTCCTTCCGATACGCTTTATACAAGCCTTGCGAGTATGCTTTTTTTAGATAATATGGAAATAGATAAAGCAAAAAATCCCAAATATTTTCCTTGTTTGGGCTTTGGTCAAAGTCGAGAATATTTATTGAGAAAACCTTTTGCAACAAATAATGCAAAAAATAATCATTATTATCATCTTTTGCAAAACGTGAAAAAATTGTAAGTTGCGCAGAATTTCGTCCAATAAATCCCATTATATTATAGGTAGTTATTTTTTCGTCATCTAAAGAAAATATAGTGGGTTTTTCAATACCATCACGATGTTGCCCAAGTGATTGTGGAAAAATTAATAAATCTGGATTCTCCTTCTGCAAATCAATCAGATTTCTATTGGCAACGCAACGCAAATCACAAATATTGCTTTTTTCTTCTTCGCTTAAAGCCTCTCCGCCATTATTATCCTTCTTTCTCATAAGCTTCTTTTAAAGTTATTAAATCTTTTTTTGGATCGGGCAAACCGCGTAAATACTCCTTCAAAAGCGGTTCTATACGATGTTCCCAAATATATTTATAATCTTGAATTGGATTTCCATCTGAATCAAGGAAATATGCCCCTCCAATATGATATGAATTGTTTAAACCTTTAATCTGTGAAATTCCTTCATTTAATTCAGTCATTTTCCTTTTTGTTTCTTCATCCAAATTCATATTTTCAGCACTTTGCTCGGCTGTGATTTCTTTCCAAGTAAAACGCCTTCGAATAGCAAAATCGAAACTTTCTACACTTCGGTCTATATCGTTCATCGTCCCAATTATATAAACATTTTCTGGAACATAGAATTTTTCATCTTTATCATTATGCATATTTGAATACTGGGTTTTCACAGCTCCTTTTTCCCCTCTATAGCTTGGGTCAATAGAGAAAAACAGCTCACCAAATATTTTTGATATTTCTCCTCTATTTATTTCGTCGATTACAAACACAAAAACTTTTTCTGAATTAATATCTTGTTTTGCTTCAATTGCTTTTTTGCAAAACTCTTTAAAGATTCCGTCTTTTAGCTCAAAGCCGATATTCCCGTTTGCATCTGGTTTTGTAGGTCGCAAGCCTTCCACAAAGTCGGTATAATCATAAGAGGGATGAAATTGAACAAAGGCATATTGTCCGCTTTTTTCAAGTTCTTCATCTGATTCAACGCCTATCATTTGTTTAGCAATTTGTTTTGCTAAAAAGGTTTTACCTGTTCCGGGTGCGCCTGTTAAAATAACATTAGGGCTGTTTTCATTAGCAATAGCTTTTGCATTTGCATATTCCCATAAGAAACTAGAGAGCAAATATTGTTCTTTAAAATCATCAACTTTAATATCAAGTATATCTATTGCTCTTTTACAAATCTCATAATTTTTTTCACATACTCCTATATTATTATCTCCATTTACAAGTTCATTATATAATATATTGATAGAACTATCTTTATAGATGCGCAGAAAATCGTAAAAATTATCTAAAACAGCCATTTTTAACAAGATTTGTTTGGCACTGTAATTAGCTTTATCTATTATTTTAGCTTTTTTTTGGGAATCGCTTTCTGATACTATGCTTTCTAACAATCCTTTAATGTTTCCTTCAAAATATACTTTGGCTTCATCAGCTGTGGCTTCTAATTTTTCCTCGCTTTTTTCTGTTCTTTTGATGTAATATGTTTTATTATCTCTATTTAGCTTTACCCCAAATTGATTAGCGTTTCCAGGTCTTGAATACCCAAAAGTATCTGCGGTCGTTGTTTCTAAAAAATAACATAAATAGCCATCAGGTTTAGCTTGAATAGTATTTGTATATTCTTCTAAACTCAAGGTGCCATTCGTAATTTTGTCCTTATATTTCTTCCAATCTTTTAGCAAACTATTAACATTGCTTTCTGCTTCTTTAATTTCATTTTCTTTTTCTAGTTTGAAATTAGTCCATAATTTTTTGATTATAGCAAATCTTGTTTGTGAATTTTTTAGATTACTCATAATTAATCCTTTAAAAATTTTAGTTAAAAATATTTTTCTTTCTGAAATGAATGTTTTCTCCAAAACCCACCCTTATTTATAGCTTTCCCTTCTAATAAAGCAATTTCGTGATGTTCGGAGTTTTTACCTCTGCCTACGAACTCTCAGCAAAAGTTGTTATTGCAAACTTACTAATATTTTTCTTTTAAACAAAAAATGTTTTTTTTAGAAGGGCGACACCAGGAAAGGTGGAGTCCATCTTTTGCTCTCATATTAAGAATAGACTAAACGAAATCCCAACAAGCTGCCGAAGTTTGAAGCATATACGGAGCGGCTGTAGGGAGGATTTAAACAGCACAATTCCGGACAACAGCGATAATTGCCGCCACGCATAGAAAGAGTATGGTCACTTTCAAATATGCGAAAATCCCCGCACCATTCATCGATATTGCCGTTCATATCGTAAAGCCCTAGTTCATTCGGTTTCAATTCTTTTACAGGGTGCAATCTATTATCGCTGTTTTCCCAATACCAGGCGACCTCATCAATTATATTTGAGCCGCTGTAAATATAACCTTTGCTTTTATTGCCTCCTTTGGCAGCATATTCCCACTCCTCTGCTGTTGGAAGGCGGAAATGCTTTCCCGTCAGCTCATTTATTGCCTTTATAAATTCCAGACAACTATAATAATTTAGATCTGTAACAGGTAAGTCATTCCGCGTTTTGCCCGATGAATGGTTATTTCCCATTGCCGCCTCCCATAATTCCTGCGTTACTACAGTTGCTTGCATATAAAATGAATCAACTTTTACTTTGTGTAGCTTTTCATAATCATAACGGTCTTCTTCTGTGTCAGGGCTGCCCATAATAAAAGTTCCGCCTTCCACGAATACAAAATCGTTTAATAGCTTTTCTACTTTTTCTTTGTCTGGAACGAAATATTTCTCTTGCTTAACAGCTTTAATTTTAATTATTTTCAACTCTACTTTCCCAATTATTTTTGTTAAAACTTTAGGAAAGTTTGAAACACATTTTTTCCATTCTAAAATGCAATTTTGGAAGGGGATAAAACTCCAAAATTTATAGTTTTTAGAATTCAATTTCTGAATAACAATACGAAAACCGAAGATGTTGCTTCTGCTATTTGGCGCACTACAGGGGCGACAAGAGGGACGGCATAAAAACCAATCCCTGTTCCAAGAACCGCCTCGCGAAACACGACTATTAACGTCTACACCCCCTTTCAGTTTTATTACCAACGTTTTTTTTCTATAAAGGTAATAAAAATCCTCACACCATTCCGATACATTGCCGCTCATATCGTAAAGCCCTAACTCATTCGGTTTCAATTCTTTTACAGGATGCAATCTATTATCGCTGTTTCCCTCATACCAGGCGACCTCATCAATTATATTCGAGCCGCTGTAAATATAGCCTTTGCTTTTATTGCCTCCTTTGGCAGCATATTCCCACTCCTCTTCTGTTGGAAGGCGGAAATGCTTTCCCGTAAGCTTATTTACTGCTTTTATAAATTCCAGACAGTCATACCAACTTATATCGCTAACAGGCAAATCACTCCGCGTTTTGTCCGATGAAGGGTTATTTCCCATTATCGCCTCCCATAATTCTTGCGTTACAGCACTTGACAGCATATAAAATGAATCAATTTTAACTTTGTATTGAAATTCATTAGCAAGGCGTCCTTCATCATTTCGAGGGCTGCCCATAATAAAAGTTCCGCCTTCCACGAATACAAAATCATCTAATAACTTTTCTACTTTTTCTTTGTCTGGAACGAAATATTTCTCTTGCTTAACAGCTTTAATTTCAGTTGTTTCTATTAACCTAGTCATTTTTTTTCCTTAGATTTAAAAAATAATCTATTTTTTAGATCTGCACACTTCAAAAGTGTGGCAGATCTTTTTTCTGTCCACTCCTTCCCAAGTTGAACTTGGGAAGGAAATTTTCATTAAAGCTGTGCTTTAGTTTTCAGATGGACGACACCAGGGAAGGTGGAGTCCATCTTTTCTTTTCATTCATACGAGCAACAAGTTGTTCGCTTGACTTTCTGCGTTATCCCGCAAGGGATTAAATTATTGTAGAAAAATCATTCACCAAACCTACTTATCCCGACAGGGATTATATTATGTGCTGGTATAATTTAATCCCTGACGGGATAGTTTTTTCCATTAAGGCACATAATATTCAATAAGTTTTACATCTACCTCCGAGGCAGTGCCATGATGCTGGTAAATATAGCGAGTGAAACCAATGCCCGATATAAAATCAAATATTTCATGCTCTGGCATTGTTCTGTATCTTATCGAAAATTGCTTTCTTTTAATATTGGGGTCTACTCCCTTTGTATTTTTACAAAAAAGATCTTTTTCATCTGTTACAAACCAGCAATAAGAAGAATCGGGACGTGTTAATTGCACAGTTTCACCATAGTTTTTCCCTTTCCAAAGTGGTAAATCAAGTATAATATCACCTTCGGCAACTAAAGCAATCAAATTGTCATTTTCGTCATTAATTCGCTCCCAAGCTTCTTTATTGCCATAAAAATATTTTGAGCCAACTTTAACTAACAGAGTTTTTCTAGGTTCTCTCCCTTTTTCATACCAGGTCAAATCAGTTGGAAATCCTTTTAAAAGAATACCGGTAACAATTCCGCGCTTAGTTACTTCTAAAACTTCCATTTTCCAGATAAGAGTATCTTTATCAATCACCCATGTTGTATCGCTTAGCCTCGACCAAAGCACCTCTCCCTTGTAAATCCAATATGCACCTTTCTCGAAAGGAAAGGTTTGAATGCTAAATTCAGTTTGATTAGTAGGAACTGCCTGCTTCTTTCCAGATCTAAACACAAGCAAGATAATAAATGCAGCAAAAATAATAAGTGCGATTGAGGTAAAATTTTTGTTTTTCATAATGCAAACCCCAAAAACAATGATAAATATTTTTAATTGTTATTATGATCGATTTATTAAAAATTCATTTCAAATCAATTAATAAAAAATAATCAGCATGACAATATAAGGGCAAAAAGCCAACCTGGAAATCATTTTGAAAATATATTTTTAATATTTTTAATATTTTTTTATGAAATGGCTGAAAGTAAGGACAGTCAAGGGTTTTATAGAATAAATATTTTTTCAAAATTTGAGGTTTTGGTGGGATATTAGCGTAGATGTGCCACACTTTCAAAGTGTGGCAGATCTTTTCTCTTTCCATCCCTTCCCATTTGAACTTGGGAAGGGTATAAATGCCGCTGCAACATGGGGCAGCGGCCCCTTGTTAGATAGCCCAAAGATTAGAAAATAATTTTTCTGAAATGGCAATAGGGTTTTTGCCCTTTGTAAAGATAATACTTTTGATGATAGTCTTCTGCCTCCCAAAACTCTAAAGAAGGTAAAAGAGCCGTTACTGCATTTATTCCCTTTGACTTTAAAATATCAATTAAATTTAATGCTGTTTCCTTTTGCGCATCGCTTGTGTAAAAGATGGCAGAACGGTATTGCTCTCCTATATCTGGTCCTTGACGATTTAGCTGTGTAGAGTCGTGAATTTCAAAAAATAGTTTTGCAAGCTCTTCAAAAGAAGTTTCAATGCTATTATAAATAACTTCCAAAACTTCAGCGTGTCCGGTTTTGCCCGTGCAAACCTGCTCATAAGTTGGATTGCTCAGCGATCCACCCATATAGCCAACTATGGTTGAGACTACCCCTTTTAAGCTTTGAAAATAGTGTTCAACACCCCAAAAGCAGCCCCCTGCAAAATAAGCAGTTTCTAATTTAATTGAATTTTCTTTTGTTTCCATTTTAACTAACTCTTTTTAATCTATAAGCATTAAGCATAAATCCAACCATAGCAGAATTTGTAATCAAGGCAGAGCCACCATAGCTTAAAAAAGGCAGCGGTATCCCCATTACTGGCATAAGACCTATCACCATTCCAATATTAAAAAAGGAATGGTAAAGGAAAATAGACGCTACTCCAAAAGAAACGATACTAAGAAATCTACTATTGGATTCAGCAGATATTTTTAAAGCTCTGAAAATTAGTGCAGCAATTAACACTATAACTAATGAGCCACCTAAAAATCCAAATTCTTCCGTAGTAACGCAGAGAATAAAATCAGTTCTTTGTGCTGGGATATAGCGAAGCTGTGTTTGTGTGCCTTTCAAAAAACCTTTGCCGGTCAGCCCTCCGCTCCCAACTGCAAGCGTGGATTGAACAACGTTATAGCTCATTCCTTTTTCGCCGCTCCCAACTCTTAAAAATGATTCTATTCTTGCTTTTTGGTGAGGTTTTAAACTCTCAAAAATATGAGGACTTGAAAATCCTACCAAAAAAATCACAGAAGCAGCAAGAACAGTAACTATAATCTTCTTTCTGAAAAATAAAGTTATGATTGAAAAAATTATTAAAGAAACAATGAAATATGTATTCCCAATCAGGGCAGTAATAAAAATAATAGGCAAAGTAAGAGCTATATACAAGATAAAAATATCAAAGCCAACCCACAGCAATACACCAAGCAAAATAGCGAAAAAAACTGTGGCAGTTCCAAAATCTGGCTGAAAAAGAATTAATCCGACTGGCAAAAGAACTATTATAAGCAAGATGCCAAGATCTCTAACCCTTCTAATGTCAGTTCCTTTTAAAGATAAAAACCTTGAAGCTGCTAAAAGCGTTGTCAATTTTGCTGGCTCGGCTGGCTGGATACCAAATCCCCCAAAAGCAAACCAGCCCTTTGTTCCGGATATTTCTTTACCAAATAAAAGCACTAAAACTAATAATAATAAGCTTAGTGCGTAAGCAATGTGAGAATAAGCGTTTAACCATCTCAAAGGTAAAAACATTGTGATAAACATAACAGCTGTGCCAAGAACAACAAAAGATAGCTGTTTAAAAAAGAAAGTGCTCATCCCAGCTTCATAAGTGGCGCTATAAATCGAGATTAACCCAAATCCCACTAAGAGTATGTAGACAAAGAAAGTAGCAAGGCCGAAATGCTCAAAAGGACCAACTTTTACATTTATTTGATTTTCGTATATTGCTGGCATAATTTTGCAAATTTAATTATTTTCGAGCTGAAAATAGCATTAAAAATTTTACTAAAACATAATTTTAAAAAATACAATTTAGCTTAAAAATACATATTTTTGTAAAATATTTCTATATATTTTCGTCTTTTTCATTATAACTTAAAAAGTATAAATATGAATATTTTATTCCTATTATTTGTTATGCTGTTTGCTAATTCGAGTGAAGAGCTTATCGTTGATAGTGATATGAGCTTTGAAGAGGCAATTAAAGGCACAAAAGCTCCGCAAGAAATCATTGATTCCATATCTTTAATAGACGTTTATTATTATTCTTTTGATGATAAGCTTCACAAAGGGCAGTTGCTTGTGCATTCTACCTGTAAAAATGAAGTGATTGAAATATTTCAAATTATTCGCGAAATAAAATTTCCAGTGCAAAAAGCAATTCCGATTGTGCAATACACTTGGTCTGACAATAAGTCTATGCAAGCAAACAATAGCTCTTCTTTTAATTATCGTTTTGTAGCAAATACAAATCGTTTGTCGCTTCACGCTTACGGCAAAGCAGTGGATATAAATCCATTTCAAAATCCCGTAGTTTATGCTGACGGCAAAATATCGCCCAAAGGAGCTAAATACGATCCCAAAAAACCCGGAACGTTGAGGGCAGATTCACGCATAGTGAAGGAATTTGAGAAAAGAGGCTGGAGATGGGGAGGCAAATTCACTTCATTCAAAGACTATCATCATTTTGATAAAGACTAATTTTTTAGCAGGATTTCTGAAAAAGATTTATTTTGAAATCACTCTTTTAATTCTTTTTTTAGCACTGTTTTATTAAATTGCTATTTAAAAAATTTAATTATTTTATGGAAAACTTTTCTTTAAACGAGAGGCAGTTGCAAAACGCTGCGCATCAGCTTTTATCTGATCCTTCTATTGTAAGGAATACATTTTCCAACAAACGTTTACAAATCCTTTCTCCCGGTAGAATTAACGTGGGCGAGGGCCCAGATTTTCTCGACATTGCAATACTTTTGCAAGGCGATGTAATTATTGGAGATGCTGAATTTCACTTTAAAAGCTCGCAATGGCTTGAGCATAAGCACCATACAAATGATAATTACAAATCGGTGATTTTGCACATTTGCACTGAAGCTAACCACCCCGCACTCGACAGCAAGCTCGAAACTTTAGTTATAGAAAAGCATATTTTAGAAAAAACCTTCCTTCAACTCCAAGAAAAAAGTAAAAAAGAAATTGATTTAAAATCGTTGGAAGATTTGCAGCATTATGCCTTGCTTCGTTTACTTAGAAAAACCTCAGATGCAAAGCTGATTTTGACTGAAAAAGGATTAGACGAAGCGATTAAAGAGCTTTTTTGCAATTTTATCAATAGATACAACGCAAGGAAAAGGCGTCCCGTTTATAAAAAAGAAGATTTGCTTGATATAATGAGCCAAGTGCAAGAGGCTTTGCTTCTGGATTTTTTGCATCAACTCGAAAATGGTGAAGAAATTCCGATTTCAGATAGATTGCAATGCCTTTTAAAAACGCAAATAGCGAGCGAGGGACCATCTTTTAGACGGGAGCTTATTTTAAACTGCGTCCTCCCTTTGGCAATGTGCTTGGCAAATGACGAATCAAGAATTTCATTATTTCTATGGTTTTGGTCAACGCCAGCTTTAAGCAAATATGGAGTTTTGACAAGAAGATTTGAAAATTTTCCACAAAACTTTTTATGGCAGCAGCAGGGAATGCTGGAATATATGAAGGATTATGGCAAAAAAACAAACGTAATTTCTGATGTTATAAAAGATTATGGCTTTACACAAGTTCTTAGCTTTTATAAGCTGGGACGCTCTCCTTTTCAAGATGCTTATGATTTAGAGGATTAGAAAGTTTTTATTGATTGGGATTGATTTTCGCTAATATATTTTTTCAGTTAATTGCGATTGAAAGGATTGCGATAAGAATAGATATAATTGCTATTGCCAGAGATATTTTAAATTTGCTTGTTAAAGACGCTGCGTCCATCTCATTACTTTTATTCAGTTTTTGAAGTTCATTTATTTGCCTAAGAATGTCTTGATATTTTTCCTCTGGAAAGCTGTTAATTATCTTTTCTGTTTGAATGGTTTTTAAATCTGAGGCGAACTGTTCATTTTTAGCAACTTCTGTTTTTTTGTCTTCAAGCAAACTGATTTCTTTTTGGCTTTCTACTATATTTTGAGCTTTGTCTTCTGCTGCGTTTTGTTTATCATCGTCAAAGGTTAAAAAGTCAAATCCTTTTGAGAAAGAACTGCTATTGATGTCTGCTTCAAGGTTTTTTAATCTATCGTTTAAAGTTTTTTTAAAGTCAAAATATTCTTTGTTAAGCTCGCTTATTTTGTGATTTGTATTCAAAACTTCATTAACAAAGTTTTTATAATCTCTTGATTGAGAATCGCTTAGCGACCACATTTTTTGATCGTAATTAAGTAGTTTGCTTTGGAATTGCCTCAATTTCAAATTAATATTTAATTCAAATCTTTGGCTGTGCATCTCGATTTCTTTTTCAATAGTATTGGAAATATTCGAGAGTGCGTTTGAAATTTCTAATTCAGATTTTTCTTTGAAATTTTGAACTGAGTTTCTGCCGTCAACAATCTGCCTTTTCATTATGTTACTGGCTTCATAAAGCTCGTCCCGCAGCGTCTTAATAGAATCCAAGCTTTCATATACTTTTTGCACCCTGCTTGCTTTCAACTCCACTTGATTAACGAAATCCACAACTGTTTTGTTTAATTCCACATTTGCGCTATTAAAATCATTTCTAATTTGCTCAGCAAATTTTTCTAAATGAATTTTTAAATGGTTAAGCTCATTAATCTGCGTTTCAAGGTATTCAAAAGCTTTCGCATATTCTTTAGCTTGCGATCTTACAGTTTCAAATAAGCCCTTGACCTCTGGGCTTAGTGCTTTCGATTCTTCCATAGCTTAGTATACTCCAAAAAATAGCTTAACGATTCGCATAATTGTTCCAAGTGCATAATTTCCAATTCTATCACTGCTTTTGAAGATGCTTTATACAGTATTTTCAGCATTTCGTTTCTAAACTCAATATCATTTTCATATCTTGCGCTAAGTTTATATTTCAAATAATCCTCAAGAAGTCCGTTTTCTGCAAGCTCTTCATAATACCTTTTCGGCTTAAATTTTCTTTTAAAACTTGGTAAATACTTCGCAGCTTCTTAAATTTAATTCAAAAGAAACTTGGATAGCAGCTATCATTGTTTCTTAAAAACAGCAATCTAATGAATTTAATCGGATATTTGCGACAATACTTAAGATAATTTAGTCAATATTTCTTAAATGCTATTTTTTTAACAATTTTAATGCCAATATATTTCAACTTTTTCTATTTATTCAAAGGCAAATGAATAGATAAATAAAAATTAAAAAAGCATTCCTTTCTTCAATATTTAATTTTTTTATAGTTTTTTTATTGAAATATTAGCGATAAAATGCGTATATT
>JAAYJM010000028.1 GCA_012522895.1 Ignavibacteria bacterium | reverse complement strand
GTATAAAATTATCTGTCTTCTATTTTTTAAAACAATCAAATATTTTTATAAATCTTATTAAGGTCTTTATATATTTATTATATATGAAATTGTATTCATTGTATTATTTTTAAAAGCAAATTATTATATAATAAATCGTTAAAAATAATTTGCATTTTTCATATTATTTCAAGAAATTATGTTTTTAAAAAATGTCAAAATCTATTTACAATTTTTAGTAAAGCATCAAAAAAAACACTGAAATTAACAAAATATTCTTAAATAAAACAATAGAAAGTGAGAAGAAAATGGAAAAATCCAAAAATTGGGCTAACAATATGCTCTTCGGTGCTTTTGTTGCGTTTGGCTTTGTAATTGCCTCCCTTATTATTGCTGATGCTTTTCGAACAGTAAAAACATCAAATCAATATGTAACCGTAAAGGGTTACGCTGAAAAGGAAATTATGTCCGACCTGGCTTTCTGGTCTTGCGAATTTTCAGTCTTTGATAAAGATATGGTTTCTTCTTACAATCTTTTGCATGAACATCAAGCGAAAATTGTAGAATTTTTTGAAAAATATGGCTTCAGTAAGAAAGATTTAGCAATCTCTTCTATTTCCTCTCAAAGGGTGTATAAATTAAATGAAAAAGGTTGGCAATCGAATCAAATCGATGGATATAGATTAAGTCAAAGTATTTCAATCGAAGACAAAGATATTAAAAAGATTCACACAATGTCTTTAGCATCTTCCGAGCTTTTAAAAGATGGGATTGAAATTGAATCTCATTCGCCAGAATACTATTACACAAAAATTAATGATTTGAAGATAGAAATGCTTTCTGAAGCTTCAAAAGACGCAAAAATAAGAGCTGAAGCACTTGCCAAAAATGGCGGCGGAGAAGTCGGCTCAATCAAAGCGGCTTCGCAAGGTGTTTTCCAAATTACACCAAAGAACTCTACAGATGTTAGTGACTGGGGCTGGAACGACGTCAACTCTATGGAAAAAGTAATCAAAGCAGTAGTTACTGTTGATTATTTTATTAAATAGAAAAGCAGCTCTTATCTTTTTAATTTTTTACAAAAAAATAATACAAATAGTTTTAGATATAAATAAATATCGAAAATATTGAGTATTTTATATCTAATATTTTATATTGAAATAAATAATTTGAAATAAAAAATAATGAAATTCACACGCGTTTTCACAAAAAAAGGGGAAAGCCCCTTTGATAAGTTTCAATATGAACTACGAAGATCTGAGATGAAAAATCCAGATGGTTCTGTAGTTTTTAAAATGGATAACGTTGAGGTGCCAGCTCATTGGTCGCAAGTTGCAACTGATATTTTGGCACAAAAGTATTTTCGCAAAACGCAAGTTCCATTAAAAAATAAAAACGGCATAGCCCTTAAAGATAAATACGGAAGGCAGAAATTTGGCTCTGAAAATTCCATCAAGCAAGTAGTTCATCGTCTTGCAGATACTTGGAAAGATTGGGGCTTGCGGCACGGCTATTTCGATTCCGATGAAGACGCCAATATTTTTTACGATGAAATTGTGTTTATGCTCATTAATCAAATGGCGGCTCCAAACTCCCCGCAGTGGTTCAATACTGGTTTGTTCCATTGCTATGGCATTAGTGGCTCAAAACAAGGACATTACTATGTCGATCCGAACACAGAAGAATTAAAACACTCTGAGGATTCATACTCCAGACCACAGCCGCATGCCTGCTTTATTCAATCAGTAAAAGACGATCTGATTAACGAGGGCGGGATTTTTGATTTAGCACTCCGCGAAGCACGTATTTTCAAGTTTGGCAGCGGGACTGGAACTAATTTTTCCGATTTAAGAGGAGCAAAAGAGCCGCTTTCTGGCGGTGGGATTTCTTCTGGCTTGATGAGTTTTTTGAAAATTTTCGACCGCGCAGCTGGCGCTATTAAATCTGGCGGAACAACCAGGCGAGCTGCAAAAATGGTGATTGTGGACGTAGACCATCCCGATATCGAAGAATTTATTGATTGGAAAGCAAAAGAGGAAGAAAAAGTTGCGGCGCTTGTCTCAGGCTCAAAAACTAATAATCTTCACCTTAAAAAGATAGCGGACTGCATTATTTCAAATGAAACTAATATAAAAGAAAATAAAGAGTTGCGGCAAACGATTCAAGATGCCGCGCTTGCAGGTGTCCCAGCAAATTCCATTTTACGCGTTATAAATTTAGTTGAGCAGGGCTTCACATCGCTCGATTTTGAAGAATACAACACCCACTACGAAGGCGATGCTTACAACACGGTAAGTGGTCAAAACTCAAATAATTCAATTCGTGTTACAAACGAATTTATGAAAGCCGTTGAAAATGATGATGTTTGGGAGTTACGCTGGCGAACCGATAAATCGCAAGTAAAGAGTGTTCGTGCAAAAGAGCTTTGGGATAAAATACTGCTCAATGCTTGGAAGTGCGCAGACCCAGGGCTACAATTCGATACCACTATTAATGAATGGCACACATGCCCCAATTCCGGCAGAATTAATGCAAGCAATCCTTGTAGCGAATATATGTTTTTGGACGACACCGCTTGCAATCTCGCGAGTTTAAACCTTGCAAAATTTTTTGACGAAGAGAGCTGCACTTTTAAAATTGATGAGTTTCAGCACTCTATCCGTATTTGGACAGTTGCCCTTGAAATATCTGTGCTAATGGCACAATTTCCTTCAAAAGAAATGGCTCAACGCAGCTACGATTTTAGGACACTTGGCTTGGGCTATGCTAATCTTGGCTCCCTGCTTATGATTTCCGGCATCCCTTACGATTCAAAAGAAGCTATGGCTATTGCAGGCGCCATTTCCTCACTCCTCACATCGGAATCCTATAAAACTTCAGCTGAAATGGCAAGCAAGCTCGGTCCTTTCTCAAAATACGAAAAGAATAAAGAAGAAATGCTGCGTGTTTTGAGAAATCACCAAAACGCTTGCTATAATGCTCCAGAAGATAAATTTGAAGGACTTAGCATCAAACCAATAGGAATAAACGAGGACTATTGTCCAAAATACTTGCTCGATGCCGCCAAAAAAAGTTGGGACGAAACGCTTAAATTAGGAAAAAAGCAGGGCTTCCGCAACGCACAAGTTACAGTGCTTGCTCCCACTGGAACAATAGGCTTGGTGATGGATTGCGACACAACGGGAATTGAGCCGGACTTTGCCATTGTCAAATTTAAAAAACTTGCCGGGGGTGGCTATTTTAAAATCTGCAATCAATCTGTTAGCAAGTCATTAAAAAAACTTGGCTATACTGCCAATGAAATTGAAGAAATTGAAAAGTATTCTACGGGTTACGCAAGTTTGGAAAACTGCAGCTCCATCTCTTATAGCAAGTTGAAACAAAAAGGCTTCGGAGAAAAGCAAATCAAACAAATTGAAAACGAACTAAAGTCAGCTTTTGACATTCGTTTTGCTTTCAACAAATGGGTGCTTGGCGAGCAGTTTTTAAAGAAAATCGGGATTCCAGCCAGCAAACTTAACGATGAAAACTTTGACCTACTGAGCGAGCTTGGTTTTAGCAAGGAAGATATTGAGCTTGCAAACGATTATGTTTGCGGAACTATGATGCTTGAAGGCGCACCGCATTTAAAAGAAGAGCATCTCCCAATTTTCGATACTGCAAACCGCTGCGGCTCAAAAGGCAAGCGATTTATCCATTTCCAAGCTCATATCAATATGATGGCTGCGGCGCAGCCCTTTATTACTGGCGCAATTTCCAAAACCGTTAATATGCCCGCCGATGCCACTTTAATGCAAATTGGTCAGGTCTATACTGATTCTTGGAAAATGATGCTCAAATCCATTTCTATCTACCGCGACAATTCCAAACTCTCACAACCCTTAAATTCTGCTGCTTTCACCGAAATTGATGAAATTCTTATGCTTGGCGATGAAAACGATTTGGACGAAACAAAGGGCGCAAAAGAAGTGCAAGAGCAGATTATAACGAATATGTATGTTCCTTTGAGAAAGCGTTTGCCAAAAAAACGCAAAGGCTTTGTCCGTGAGGCTTACATCGGAAATCACAAGGTTTATTTGAGAACTGGTGAATATGAGGACGGCTCGCTTGGAGAAATCTTTATTGATATGTATAAAGAGGGCGCCGCTTTCCGTGGCTTGCTCAATAGTTTTGCTATTTTAGCATCGAAAGCCTTGCAGTATGGCATTCCGCTTGATGAACTTGTTGATACATTTACCTTTACAAGATTCGACCCATCGGGAATTGTCCGCGGGCACGAAGCAATTAAATCTGTAACTTCTATACTCGACTATATTTTCCGCTCGCTCGGTTACGATTATTTGGGACGAAAAGATTTTGTTCAGGTAAAAACTGTTGACGAAGCTGAAAAAAATGGCAAGCATAATGGAAATGGCAACGGTCAAGTTCCAGATGACGAAGAAGAGCCTAAAAATATGGACAGCTTGTTCAATGGCTCTGAAAAGTCTGATGAAGAAACGATTGAAGAGCCTAATATTCCTACAAAATCAGCTCGTTCAGAAGCTACTCAAATTCGCTCCGGGCAGGCAAAATTAATTGGCTACACTGGAGAAACTTGCGAATACTGTGGCTCAATCCGCGTTAAACGTAACGGCAGCTGCACGGTTTGTGAAGAATGCGGCGGGACAAGCGGCTGCAGCTAAAGGGAATCGGGAGTCGGGAATTAGGAATAAGATTGTTTTCTCCTTCCCAAATTGTTCTCCTTCCCAAGTTGAACTTGGGAAGGAGAGGGAATCTACTACTCCTTTAAAAAGCCGTGTTCGTAGACCTTTACTTCGATTTTCTTTGCAAGAAAATTAAATTTTTTGCGGAGCTTTGCGATTAGCTGTGTGTAGCGTTCGTCTTTGCTTGTGCTGTTCATTCTGCCGCTGGCACTGCGCCCCTGAAAATACTCGCGAATATCGTAAAGTGAAGCATTTGCATTGCAATCGGGCTGCGAGTGGTAGTAGCGCCAAAGCTCCCTACCGGCATCGAAAACGGCTTCCGCCTCACTCGAAAAAACGAGAGGACTGGCTTTGCTGCTTTGCTCTTCTGACGACTCGGGCTTCTCAAATATGCTCGGTTTGTCGTTTGGTTCTATCGTGTTGTTATTGATTTTCCCTTTTATGAAATTACTCATAAAATTGCTTTCAAACTTTTCTTTTGCATCGACTTCTTGTTCTGTGAAAGGTATCCAGTGATTCGTCCCTTCCTTTGAGCTAATGCGGTTTTTACCATGGAACAATGCAAAAGTAAGGCAATCTTTTTGAAACTCCTTGTCTTTTTCCCAGCTGTCATTTGGATATAGAAACTGGTCGCGATTGTTTAGCCAAGTGCCTTTTATACAATAACGAACAGAAAAATACACGCATATAGGAATAAGATTAGCATAGTTAATATTTACTTTTGTGTCATGAACATTGTTGATTATTTTATAGGCTAAATATATATATTGTTGATTTTGAAAATCATTTCCTCTTGTGCTTAACGTTCCTACAATCAACTTGTTAGAATTTAAATAGTAGTTCACAAGCCAGTTGTTTATGCTTTTTGGCAAATTTCCATAAAAGCTTTTTTTTCCAAGAAGCATATTCGATTTTTCATAAACATCGCACTGAATTTTAGAAATTTTTTCTTTTTTACTCAAATCCCAAATAGTAAAACCAATTGCAAACTTGCCTTTTACGTTATCAAAAGTATTTGACATAACAACGAAGCCTTTAAGAAATTTGGCGAGAAAGAATTTTCTGAATTTTTTAAAGTTTGCTCCTTGGACAAGTTTCAGAGTAGAAAACTGCGCAAGTATTGAAAATGGACATTTTTCGTAAATCCTTGCCATAAATAGAGCAAAAATTTCATTCGATGCGTTCCCTATCTTTGCTTTATATAATTTATTAACGGCGTGCAGCTTTGCCACTCCTGGTCTATTGTCTCCCGTTCCAGTAACCTTTCTTGCAGAAGTTGCCTCCGCATACGGCGGATTTATATAAATCACTAACTTTTTCCGCTTTTTTGGATTGTTAATAATCTCAAAAAGTGGCTCTGGTAATTTTTCAAAATCATCATTTAAAAAATCAAATTGGAAAACGTGGCTTTCAAGCAAGTTTGCACCGTTTTTTATGCGGTCTTTCATAACCTCGACATCCTGCTTATCCAGTGTGGAAGCCCATATATTGTATTTATTCGTTAGACCAGTCAGCAAATTGCCCGTCCCCGCGGCGCAGTCCCAAACGTAGTATTCGTCTTGCCAATCCTTGCCCAGCACATCTGCAATATACTTTTGGGAAAGCTCAACCCAAATTTGAGGAGTGAAAAAACTGCCCTTGCGCTCGCGAACGTCCTGTGGGACAAGCAAATCGCGGCGCTCTACTATGTAATCCCAATATTCTTCTCGTGGAGGACGCTCGTATTTGTTCCAAAATTGATTATGAGCCCTTTGCCCATCATTAAAAGTTGTGGTTTTAGAGCTGAAAAGTCCCATTTCATCGAACTTTCTATCGAGTTCATAATGGTCTTTTCGAAGCAAAACAAACAGCTTTTCTTTTAGCGTTTCGTCTTCGTAAGAGAGCAAATCGGCAAGGTCAAGATCGCCAGCGATAATTCCGCTTTTCTTATCTACGTCCCGATTTACATCGATTGTCGGCTTGACGCTTTGCAGCCATTTATTGTAAATAGTTATGAAATTATTTTTGTCAATTTGCGTTTTCGTAATCCCAAATTTTCCAAGGACAAAATTTGTTTTAATAAATTTAATAAGTTCTTTTTCATCGCTCTCATACTCGAAGAGCAGGGCTTTTTCGTCAATTATTTCAGAAACTTTTTTGTGAATCTGCTTAAATTCTTTTGTATCGTAATTCGATGGGGTAACGTTCCAGTTAAAATCGCTCTGGTAAAAGATTTCGTGAATATCGCTATAAGGAACGAAGGCAATTTTTTCGCTATCAAAAGCGCCGAGCATCGCCGGGGGCAGGTGTTTATCGAATGTCCTTGCTTTTCCGATAGTCAAAACAAGCTGCGCTATTGATTTATAGACGTCTGAGCTGCCTGTTTTAGCTTCAGCCCAAAGCAGAGATTCTTGCTCATATATTTCTTTTTTGTCTTGATAAAAAGTAACGCAAAAATCGACATTTCCTATAATTTTAGAGCAATCGTATTGCCAGAAATAGT
>JAAYJM010000027.1 GCA_012522895.1 Ignavibacteria bacterium | reverse complement strand
CTCACGGTTTGTGTATTGTTTAGTTATCCTCACACACAATCTCTGGTATGTTTACAAAAAATATTTTTATAATATATTAACGATAATTTAATAATTCTATTGTTTTTTATTTAAAAATTAGTTAATTTATTTATCTTTTTTGTTATTTTTCAAAATTTCATTATATTTCTCCCTATTTAGCAGTGTGCTTGCAATATGAACTAATTTATCCTTTGCCAAAGATCTTTTATAAATTTCATCTTGCGAGTAATATCGCCTTTCAAGCTCTTTAATCAAAGTCAAATTCAAACTCTCTAAGTCCTTTTTTATTAAAGAATTTCTATGTTTCTTCAAACTTTCTTTCAGCTCATTGCATTTATGCTTAATGCTTTCATCAGCAGAATTTGCATTTAAATTTTGCAAAATGTTTGCAAGCTCAAATTCTGATGTAGTTTTTAATAGGATTTTTGAACTATCGAGGAAAGAGCTAAAATCATCAGCTAAATCGTCTGTTTTTTCTAAAAAATCATTTAATTGGTGGTTTTCAGCCCAAAGGGTCGCAAATCTGAAAATTAAGGAGCTATCAATAAGCTCTTGAACAAAATCACCCAATTTGATCTCTGGAATAATGCTATCTGGGATAATGCCAGCTGACCCATATACTTTTCTGCCGTTTTTTGTGTAAAAAACTGTGTCTTTTGAAATAGATTTCTCAGCATTCTCTGGCTTTCTTTTGCTGTGATCTAATTTTTGAATACAGCGACCTGAAGGAAGATAAGTTTTAGCTACTGTGATTATTAGGGCTTTATCTAAATCCAAATCCTTCTCCGTTTGGACCAAACCTTTTCCATAAGATTGCTCTCCAAGGATAATCGCTCTGTCCAAATCTTGGAGGGCGCCAGCAACAACTTCGCTGGCGCTGGCGGTCATTCCATTTATAAGCACTGCTATAGGGATTTTTATGTCAACTGGATCATCTGCTGTTTCAAACTCATCGTCATTTCTGGCGTCTTCTTTTCCCTTGACGTTAACTATGCTTGTATTTTTTTTAACAAAGAGACTGCAAAGCGTAGCGGCAGAACTAAGCAGTCCGCCGCCATTATCCCTTAAATCTATTATTAGCCCTTTTAAATCAAAGATATCTTTTAGCTCATCGAATGCTACTCGAGCCTCAGTGCTTAAAGAATAAGAAAAGTCGACTATTTTCAAATAAGCAATGCTATCTTGATAAATCGAATAGTAACAAAGATCATCGGGCCAAACAAATTTCCTATTTAAAACCGTCTTTATAGTGTCTCGAAGATTATTTCTTAAAAGCCAAACATCGCATTTAGTGTCATTTCTGCCATTATTATATTCTTCTATGGAATCAATTGGCTCTTTGTATATAATTGTGGAGTCTATTTTATAAACAATATCACCAATTTTCACACCTTCTTCTTCCGCAGTCGAATTCTTAATAACTTCAGAAACAGTTATCATCCCGTCTAAAACAAAAGCCTTAAACCCCAAGTAAGTATAAATTCTACCAGGCAACATTTTGTTAAGCTCGGGATACCTGTCGTCAAGAACTGCTGTATAAGGATCTAAAACAGACAAAGCCCCTTCAATGCTTGCATCAACAAACTCCATTGGGTCAAAGTCCAAGGGATAATCGGATACTATTTCGCGAAAAAAAACACCCCAGAGTTCAAAGGCATCTTTCACTGCATCAAATTCTTCATCGGAAAGCGAAAGCGAATGCAAATGCAATGGTAAGAATAAAAGAGCAATCCAGCAGTATTTTAAAAGACGTATAAATGGCTTCATTATTTAGCCCCGGCACTTTTTAGGAGGGAAATAAGCTGCTGATTTTTCAATTCTTCTGCAAGTTTTAAAGCAGTTTTTCCTTCTTCGTTCACCTCGTTTATATTAGCTCCTTTTTTAAGCAGGACGCTGGCAAAATCAATTTTATTCGCATCGATTGCAATCATAAGAGCGGTAAGCCCATTTTTAGTTTTGACGTTTACGTTAGCTCCTTTTTCTAAAAGCAAATAAAACAAGTCGCTGCTTTCACCTTGGACAGCGTGCATCAAGGGTGTAAAGCCGTCATCAGCTTGTTGATTTACAAGCACAGCTTTTTCTATTAGATAGCGTGCAATGTCTGTATGTCCAAACTCGCAAGCAACGAGTAGCGGGCTTACTCCGTCATTGTCTTTGGCATTAATATCGGGAGAATATTGCATTAGCATTTTAACTAATTCAAGATTTCCGCTCGCTGCAGCAAGATGGAAAGCAGTTTTATTCATTTCACTTTCTTGATTAACCGAGGCGCCTTTTTCAATTAGCTGCGTTGCAATGTTTTGCAAGCCGTGAAAGCAAGCATACATTAAAGGTGTAAAACCAGTGCTGCTAACTGCATTTATATCAGCACCATTTGACATTAAATATTGGGCGCTTGTGTCCATACCATAAGCCAAGGAAAGCATAAGCGGGGTCATATCTTCTATTGATTTCGCGTTAATATTCGCGCCAGCATCTAAAAATGATTTGAGAATAGAAGTCCGACCCAAAAGAGCAGCAATATCGAAAGCGGAAAGCCCATCTTGATTTCTTGCATCTATATCAGCTTTTTTTTGCAGAAGCAAATTCACAACTGAGCTATCGGAATATTGGGCAGCAAGGTAGAGCGGACTTTCGCCATTAATCCTTTTTGCATTAGCATCGGCATTCCCTTCAATCAATACTTTTGCCATTTCGTCATAACCTGATTGAATAGCAAGCATTAAGGCAGTTGAGCCGTCATCGAGTTTTGCGTTGGGATTTGCTCCTTTTTCCAAAGCACTTTGAACTTTGCTCAGCTCATTTTTAACTTCATATTCTAAAAAATCTTTTTCAGAAACCGAGCAACTTATTAGAAGAATAAAAATAAAAGAAAGGGGTATAAATTTTTTTAGCATTCTGTCCTCGCAATAATGAATTTCATTATATTAAAATATAATAACGTTTTAAATACAAAGAATAGTGTATTTTTTTCTTATTCTGAGCTTCTTGCCGATGAACTTATATTTCATTTTTAAATTCTATTGATTTTTATTAAATTAGTTAAGAATTTTATGAAACAATTTGATATTTTACAAAAAAAGTGAGATTAAAGATTAAATATTAAGCCGCCTTAATCTTGTTTGATGTTTGGGTTTTTGGTAGAAAACAAATTGTATTAATACGAGAACAATTAAATAAGGGCTTATTACTTTAAATAATATTGTTTTTTTACAAAATAGCAAATGATAACCTGCTGGTATTAATTTTCATTAAAAAAGTAAACAGCTATGAAAAAAAAGTTAGTTGGCTGGGAAGAAGCAATTCTAAAAGTCCTCGAAAAGCACAATGGCAAAGCAACTTTAAAAGAAATATACAACGATGTTCCTAAGCTAATTCAAGAAACAAAAGCTAAGAACATTGAACATAACATCCGAGGCTATTTAAGAAGGCTGAAAACCGTAAAGTCTTCTATAAAACAAATCGGGCTGTCAACTTATGCCTTCACTGATTATCAGGCTGAAAATAATCTATTTGAGCAAATTACTAATAAAAGCATTAGTAAGGAAACAGATGCTGGCACAGACTGGAAGGCTAAATTAGAAAAAGCAAAAGTTCATAGCTTTATACAGGGTTGCTTAATCGAACTTGGGAATTTCAATGGCTATCAAACCTATACCCCTGATAAAAATGCAGTTTTTAACGGGGTTAAGCTGTCTGAATTAATTGATTTTCCAAGTTTACCAAAGTTTACTTATAATGATATTATGAAAATAGTCGATAGGATCGATGTTATATGGTTGAAGGACCGGTTCCCTATAAGAACATTTGATGTAGAAAATTCTACCGATTTTTCAAAAGCATTACTCAGAGCATATCAGCTAAGATTTTTCAAAGCAAAATTTATTTTAGTTGCAGATATAAGCAAAAAAGATATATTTGAAAACAGAGTAAATATGGAGCCATTTGTAAAAATTAAAAAAAACGTGTATTTTCAATCTTATGATGATGTTTATCAATTATATAAGTCTGCAGCACTAAACAACAAGCTAAATAAAAAAAGTAAAATATTTTACGGTAATTATGGATAAAAAACTACTAAAACTTATTAATTGGAGCTGTGATATTTACTCGGAACTAAGCGATTCTTATGTAGACGGCTTATTAGAAGATGTGCTTTGTTTTTTAGGCTTTAATAATTTACTTTTTGATAAAGCTGATGAAACTTTTTGCAATTTCTTGACCGGTGCGCTCTCCTTGCGCTTTGATGAGTTTATGTTATGTAATAGCAAGGAAGATCTTTCTGAGTTCTTTGGGAAAGCAGTTGGCTACATTTTAATGCACGATAATTCAGAGCTAACTATGTTAGACTATTTTGGTTAGTAAATAGAAAGAAAAACAATTATTCAAATATACAAGGAAAGCAATGAGAACAGTAAAAGTGCCTCGCGGAACAGAATTAAATTGCAAAAATTGGCAAATCGAAGCCGCTTACAGAATGATCCAACATAATCTTGACCCTGAAAATGCAGAAAAACCAGACGAGCTAATCGTTTATGGCGGTCTCGGCAAAGCAGCAAGAAATTGGGAATGCTATGACGCAATAATCGAAACGCTAAAAAATCTTGAGCCAGACGAAACTTTGCTCGTGCAATCGGGCAAACCCGTTGCAGTAGTGCCTACTTATCCGCTTGCTCCAAGGGTGATTATAGCAAATTCAAATCTTGTGCCAAAATGGGCAACTTGGGATGAATTTAGACGTTTAGATAAACTTGGCTTGATTATGTATGGACAGATGACAGCAGGGAGCTGGATCTATATCGGAACGCAGGGCATTTTGCAAGGAACTTATGAAACTTTCGCAGAACTGGCTCGCCAGCATTTCGGGGAAGATTTACGCGGTAAATTCCTGCTTACCGGCGGAATGGGAGGAATGGGTGGCGCTCAACCACTTGCAGCTACATTTGCCGGCGCTGCCTCGATTACAGTTGAAATTGACGAAAAACGTATTGACAAACGCATTCACGATGGTTATTGTCAAATGAAAGTTCATTCAATCGAAGAAGCACTGAAAATAATCAAAGAAAAAACTGCTGCAAAAGAAGCTTGTTCAATCGGGCTGGTCGGCAATGCCGCTGATGTTTTTTCTTATTTAGCAGATAATAATATAATCCCAGATATTGTTACCGACCAAACAGCTGCTCACGACCCTTTAAATGGTTATTATCCCTCGGGTTATAGCAAAGAAGAAGCAGACAAATTAAGAATAGAAAATCCAGAAAAATATCTCGAAGAAGCATACCGCTCGATAGCCACACACGTTAAAGCAATGCTAAAATTCCAAAAGAGTGGTTCAATCGTTTTCGATTATGGGAACAATATACGCGGAATAGCAAAGGATTATGGAAACGTTGACGATGCTTTCAATTTTCCGGGCTTTGTGCCAGCTTATATCAGACCTCTTTTCTGCGATGGGAAAGGCCCTTTCCGTTGGGTTGCACTTTCTGGAAATCCAGATGATATTCATAAAATTGACAAGCGAATTAAAGAGCTGTTCCCAGAAGACAAAGCGATGCACAAGTGGATTGACCAAGCGCAAAAGCACGTTGGTTATCAAGCACTTCCAGCTCGAATTTGCTGGCTTGGCTATGGCGACAGAATGAAAGCTGGATTGCTTTTCAATGAAATGGTGAAGAGCGGCGAGGTATCGGCACCAGTTGTTATTGGACGCGACCATCTTGATTGCGGCTCTGTTGCCTCTCCATTCAGGGAAACCGAGAGTATGAAAGACGGCAGCGATGCTATTGCCGATTGGGTCTATTTCAACTTTGCTTTGAATGCTATTGGTGGTGCTTCTTGGGTTTCGCTCCACCACGGCGGAGGGGTAGGTATGGGACTGTCGCTTCACGCCGGTATAGTTGTTGTTGCAGATGGAAGCGAAGAAGCGGAGTCGCGTTTGAAAAGAGTTTTAACTTATGACCCAATGCTTGGCATTATTCGTCATACTGACGCTGGCTATGAAAGGGCAATTGAAAACGCCAAAAAGTTTGGCATAAAAATCCCGATGATGAAGTAAGATATTTCTTTCGCGCTGTCATTCCGAGCGCAGCGAGGAATCCAGAGAAGAAAATCCCCCCGACCCCCTTTTTCAAAGGGGGAAACTTCTTTTTAGGAGAAAACATAGAACAGTCCTGTGTCCCCCGCTGGCGGGGGCAGGGGGTGGATCTTTATATATTATAATTACTTAGTGCTTTTTTTAGTGCTAATTTTTAATAAATGTTTTTCTAAAACACAAAATTTTGATAACAAAGAAATTAATCCACCCCCTTTTTCCCCCGCTGGCGGGGGACACCTTATTCTTCACCTCCAGACTTCTTTCTTCTGCTTTCTGTAAAAGGGGGCAGATCTTGCTTTAGATGTGCCACACCTTCGAGGTGTGGCACATCTTGAACTACTTCCCAAGTTCAAATGGGAAGTAGCTCAACTATTTTTTTCTAATGGCTTCCTGTGTTTAATCAAGATTCGTCTATAAACTTCTTTACCATTTATTGTAGCATCGCTTTTTCCACCTTGCCAATAACCACCGTCCATTCCAAATTCATTGCGTCTCGACCAGCCTACTATCTCAAACTGCTCTGGACAATATTTATCTAAAAAACTAACTGGAACACCCATCACACCCTCATAATCACTTGGAATTGCAATCGTATAAGGCACCTCTATTGCATCGTAATTGTCATATTTTTGGTATCCAATTCCTCTAATTTCTTTATGTTTGCTAAACTTTATATTTTGTTCCATTGTCATTAGCCTCAACGGGTGATGACGCCTGCCATGGTCAAGGTTGGTGAACCAAACTACAT
>JAAYJM010000026.1 GCA_012522895.1 Ignavibacteria bacterium | reverse complement strand
ACCCTGCTTTTCAAAAAGCCAGATCTTGACAAATTTTTAAAGTTTAATTGTTTTTAATTTAATAAAATTTTTTATATTTGTATAAGTTTTTTAAAAATATTTTGAGAATGCTATGAAAAAATTACACTTATTGCTTTGCTTTGTCTTAGCCAGTTTTTTGCTTAATATTCCGCAGCTGTTCTCGCTTAGTCCAAGTATTCAGCTTCTTTCTTATGAAAATGAAGTGATATCAGATCAAGCAATGAGATCTACTGCTACTATAGAAAACATTAGCAGCGAGCCGATTGTAGTTGGCTTGATGGTTGTAAAATCTTATGCTGTTGAAGGACACGAGATTAGCAGCTATTTTGCTGGCGAGTATAGCGGTCCCTCCACTGATACTCTTATGGTTTCAACGGGCATTTTAACTTTAATGCCGGGTCAAGAATCCTCAGAAGATGATTTTTATCTTGAGCTTAACCCAAATGGTGTTGAAGGGGAATCAGTTTATCAAGTTCTTTTTTTCCTAATTTCTGATGATACAGATTTTGCGCAATATGAAGTAAAATTCATTTGCAGCGAAGATTACACCACTCCAGACGTCCAAATAATTCATGCAGATATTCATCTTTTTGGCTACGATCTTTGGGAATCTTACAAATCGTATGCAATTTTAAAGAACAACAGTTCAAATACAGTTGAGATTGGCTTAAAAATAATTCTATTAAGCAAAGCAGAAAATCACGTTATAACACATTGCTATGGTGGCAACTGCTATGGTCCAAGTTTTAACGACACAACAATATCAGAAGGCACATTGATTTTGCAGCCTGGGCAGGAATCCTTGAAAGAAGATTTTGACGTTGAATTGAATCCCAACGGAGAGGCTGGGCAAACATCGGTTAAGCTGGTTTTCTTTTCAGTTGAAAGTGGAGAATTTTTCGATGAATACGAAGTTTTATTCGACATAGAAGCAACAAGCGTTAGCGAGGATAATGCACTCAGCAGTTTTGCATATCCAAACCCGGCGAGCAACTTTATTAATTTTGATCTAAGCGATTTAACTGGGAATATAGAAATAAAAGTATTCAACTCACAAGCAAGTTTGATGAGCGATTATTCTATTTCAAGTCCAAATGGAGTTCATTCATTAAATTGCGCTGATTATCCGCAAGGAGTTTATAATTATCTTATTCTAAAAGATGGGAAGCTATTCAAGCAAGGCAGATTTGCAATAATGCGCTAATGGTCATTTTGAGTTTTAGGAAGAATCCAGAGAAATACACTAAAAAATTTTTCTGGATTCTTCTCTATCTTCGGAAAGATTGCAAAAAATAAGCAAGCAAATTACACGATCTAATTTAACCCTCTCCATTCTTTAAAACTGGTAACAACCTTTCTTCGTCAACAACTGTTTCTTTTTGAAAGGGGTTGAAGGTGCGTTGCTTCATCTTTTGAACTATGAACGAGGAAAAAACTGAGGAATATATTAAAGGTAAGAGCAGCTCGTGATTTTTTGTAATTTCAAAACAGATAATCCCAGCTGATAAAGGTAATTGGTAAGTTCCAGCAAGCACGCCACCTGCTCCAACAATAGCAAATAATTCTGGACTCGCGCCAGGTGAAACAAATCGAAGAAGATAACCGAAACAAAAACCAGCCATTGCCCCCACTTTGATAGAAGGTGCAAAAGCTCCACCTGCTCCACCACTTGAAATGGTAAGTGCTGCCGATATTGGTTTTAATAATATTGTAGAAAATGCGGCAAGCACTCCAAACAACGCTGCATTTTCTATTGTTAAAACTCTCGTGAAAAAGCTGAAAATCGAATTCTCCGATAATTGATTTACTTTCCAACCAATTGCGTAATTGATTGGATTGTAAGTAGTTTCTAATAAAGTTGGTAAAAACATTAAAAGTATTCCAACGCTGAAGCCACCAATTACTGGCTTTAAAAGTTCTGGATATTTTGCTGTTCTTTTCTTAAAAGATTTGCTTGTAGCGTTAAAAGTTTTTATGAAATAAATTGCTACAAAACCAGAAAGAATTCCCAAACCAGCTAAATATAAGTAGTCAAAAAAACGAACTTCTATCATTGTCGGCGCTATTAAAAGAGCTGAGTCTCCGAGAAAAATTCGCGAAACGGCTGTCGATAAAACCGATGAAATTACTATAGGCACAAAAGATTTTAAACCGACATCTCCAATTACCGCCTCCAGTGCAAAGACTATTCCCCCAAGTGGAGCATTAAAAATACCGCTAATTGCAGCCGCAGCCCCTGCACCACAAAGAACCCGTCTGTTTTCTCTTTTTAATCCAATTAATTGAGCAAGTGATGAACCGATGGAGGCGCCAAGAGCAATGGTAGGACCTTCGCGTCCTCCTCCACCGCCGCTGCCAATGGAGGCACCTGCAAATAGAATAGATTTTAGAGCGTTGCGCCAATCAATCTTTCCATGATTATGTATTAATGAATGGACTACAGTATTTAAATCATCAACGTTAATCCCTTTGAAAACCCATTTCCGCATTATTCCTATAAAAAGTCCGCCCAAAGCTGGAATAAAGGGAATTATCAGCAAATACCAACCAAGATAAGAAGACGCAGAAACCCTTATCGCAGTGAAAAAACTTTCTGCGAACTCCATCGTCAAATGAAAAATATAAACAAAAAAACCGATTACTATTCCAATTATTGCAGAAATAACGATTATCGAATAGTCGCTCGATTTATATTGGTCTATTCTTTCAAATGATTCAAATACAGGGCTTGTCTTTTCTTTTGCCTTGCTAATTAATAAAGAAAAAAACGAATAGATTCTATTGTATAATTTTTTCATTTTTTAATGAATTGCAATCCCTT
>JAAYJM010000025.1 GCA_012522895.1 Ignavibacteria bacterium | reverse complement strand
CACCACCCAAACCACCAACAACAATAAGGTCAATTCCCTTGTCTTCTTTTTTCTTTGTATCTGCTAAAACTGCGCTTTCATCAGCAAAACTAATTAAGGAATTGAATATGAAAATTATAAAACAAATTAATGCAAGTTTATATTTCATAACGCCTTTTTAATTATTGGTGGAAAACTACATTTCTAATTACAAAAATATTTTTAATTTTCCAAATAATATATTTTGATTTTCCATAGATCTGCCACACTTTTATTTTCTATAATAATTTAATCCCTGGCGGGATAAGCACAGTAGCAGAAAATTGACTTCTACCATAATACAATCCCTGGCGGGATATTTTTCATTCAAAGAATAATTAACAATTTATAATTAATAATTAACAATTAAATTACATACGGGATATTAACGCAGATGTGCCACACCTTCAAGGTGTGGCACATCTTTCCTTTTCTTTTCTTTATTTAACAATATTGTAGCGAATAAGCTCTGTTAGAAAGCCCAAGTAATTATAGTCATAATCTATCAATGGAATGTTAATTACTTCAGATTCTAAATGCGTTTTCACTATGCCTATATTTTCTGCCAAATAAACATTATAATTTAAAGCAAAAACGAATTTTTCCTTGTATGGAAAGGGCGTTGTGATACCGATGGTGCCGTCAAAAGAAATGGGGATTGTGTATTTTATTGCTTGAACATTATTACCGTTAATTGAAATTGTTTCCTCGCCTGTTTTCGTAGAAAATATTGTCATACTCCCATTAACTTTTAAATCGCCAACAGGGCTGTCTGGAATAGAAACCTCGTCAAATTTTCGTGAATACACCTCTCTTTTATAAGGATTTTTTATATCAACCACCTTTAGCACCGTGTCTGGTAATTGAAAGGGCAACTCCATTCCAAGTTCTTCAAATTGGAAAAAGCTATTAAAATAATTTGAGCGAATGAATAAACTCTCATCTTCATACGCAATCTGCATATCATACTTTTTCTCAAAAGCGTCATCAATGAAAGTAAAAACATCATATTTAAGCAAATCTTTTCCGAAAGCAGTTACCGTCCCAGTAATGGCAGCAGAATCTAAAAGGGGACTATCCGCATTTTCCTTTTGATTTTCGATGTCTAAAGAATATTCATTGAAAATCCAATAGTTTCCAATGTTTTTTGGAAAAAAGTTTTTTGAGCCGTTTGGATCTGTTGGAGAATCATCTGAGCAGGAAATGAAGAAAAAAGTAGTAGCAATAAGCAATGAAAGCACTTTAAATGTTTTCATAAAAATTCCTTTAATATTAATCGTTAACTAATTTATCAACTAAATTAGCTAATAAAAATTAGAAAAAAAAGAGAAATAAAAGGAAGTTAAAGAAGATAATGTAAAACAACTCCTTCCCAAGCAAAGTTTGAGAAGGAGGAGTAAAATATTTATTGTGTTAAAAAGATATAGACAAAAAGTGCTTGCTATTCTTCTTCGTTTATCACCCAAACTTTTAAATTGGATACAACCTCGGAATGCAAGCGGACTTTCACATCAAAAACGCCAAGCGATTTTATAGCTTCTTCTAACATTATGTGGCGTTTATCAATATCAAAGCCTTTTTCAGCAAGTTCGTTAGCAATCATTTGAGAACTAACAGAGCCATAAAGCTTGTTTTCATCGCCAGCCTTCATTGGAATACTAATTTGCAATTCGTTAAGTTTCGCTGCTAATCCTTCGGCTATAACTTTTTCTCTTTCTTGCTTTTTAGCATATTGAATTTTTTCTAACTCAATAGCTTTTAACGCTTTTGGCGTTGCAAAATAAGCTAATGATCTTGGTATTAAATAATTTCGAGCATAGCCATTTTTAACTGTAACTACATCGCCAATTTGGCCAAGTTTTTCAACGCTTTCTCTTAAAATAATTTTCATATTTTTTCCTATAATTTTCTTAGACTTTAAAGATTAATCAACAGCTATTTGCTCTTTTGCTTCAGCTTCTTTATTAACAAGCTCTTCAGTTTTTGGTTCTTCTTTTGCTGATTCTTTTTCTGGCTTTTCTTGTTTTTCTATACTTTCAGCAGAATCTTCTTGCTTTTGCTCATCTTTTGCGTCTTGCTTGCGATCAACATCGTAAATAGTTGAATCGTAACTTCTGCCTTGCTCGAGCGCAACCTTAGCGCGATAGTCTCTTAATTTAGTAGGCAATATCAAAGTTAAATGACGAAGAATCGTGTCTTCAAGGACAAGAAACCGCTCTAATATAGGTATAGCAGATGGCTTTGTCTCAAAAATCAAATGAACGTAGTAGCCGTTATATTTTTTGTTTATTGGATATGCCAAGCGACGACGCCCCCACTTATTTGTTTCAGTTATTTCACCCCCGTTATTCTCAATATAGGATATAACCTTGTTGATTACTGCTTCAATGTCGCTATCGTCAAGCGCTGCATTTACTATGAACGTTGCTTCATACAAACGCTTCTGGTTCATGTTTTCTCCTAAATATTTCTAAATTGTATCGATTCTTCTTCTTATTCGATACGCAAGTAAAAAAGAATACAAAATTATAATATATTTTTGTAAAAATCAAATTTTTTTACTTATTTATTATAATTCTTTCAATCACATTGTTTTTTTCTTATACTATTTTGCAATTTTTTCGTCTGACTTGGATAGCTGCGATTTTTCCAATATCAATTAAAATTTCATATCGAGCTGGATAAATAATTGCTGATTGCTGCTTCCAGTCGTTTCATTTAAGCCGCTACCAAGTTTTTCTACATTTGCTTTCTTTACAGCAATGAATTTGGCGCTTAATGCTAAAAAATCAAAAATTTCATACTTAAAACCACCATAAGCTCTTAGTCCTTTACCATAGAGAGCCTGGCTAAGGGCATAGCCCAGGGGATCGCTTTCATATTGCCAAATCGCAGAATCGTAGCTATCTGTCAAATGAAGGGAAAGTCTTGCGTAAGCATTAAAGTTACTGAAAAATTTTCTTTGAATATCGCAAAAAAGCAAAACTCCGGTCTCGTTTCCTTTTACAGCTTCGTAGTTAATTAGCCTGTTTTCATTTCTTAATCTAATTCTTGTTAGTTTGTCGATTTGATATTTTAGCTCCATTCTAAAAATAAATATTCCCTTTTGAAACAGCTTTTTTTCTTTTTGCACAGTTTTTTGCTCTGTTTTATTTTTATAGGCAAAGCGAGCTATGAACTCCAAATCCTGATCAAAAAAATAGTCCATCTCAGAAAAAAGCTCAATTCCCTTTTGAGGGACTGGCAAAGTGCTTGTCTCTTTGTGAGTTCTCCAAATATCAATATAGCTTGAAAGAGTAAATTGCTGATTAACGAACCATTTAGCGCCAGAATAAAGCCCTTCTTCATTGTTTGGAGCGTAAGTTTCGCCAAATATAGTGCCAAAGGGCGAGCGATATTCAGCTGAAAAATTGCGATAATGAAAAGCTAAATCAAGATTTTCTATTTTCAAAATTGAGGCGGCTTTTGCCCCTAAATTGTTACGGGCATCTTTACTAAGCTCGAAAGCAAAGGAAGCATTATCCAAATGGAACATTGAATAAAGCGTGCTGAGATTGCCGTCTTTTCCAAAGAATGCGTTTTTTGCATTGCTTTCTACCGAGTATTTATAATTCACATTTAAAATCGAGGCGCCAAGGGAAAAGTTTTTGCTTTCAAATTGGAGCGAGCCATTAAAACAAGTTTCGGGAAGCGAGGCTTTTTTTTGAATTTCAGTGTCGGTTCTATAATAGCCAGCTGTATAGACTGAGCTTGCTATTCCAAGTGCTGCGTCAACCGTTGCGGAACGATCGATGTTTGAATAAGATAAAGAAATATTGAATCGCGATTGTTCAGTTACATTTAGCTTATAAAGTAGAGCAGCGCCACGAAAAAATTTATAATCAGTAGAGGACCGATAAGGTGAAAAGCCGTTTCTATATTGCAAAGCTGAAGAAACCACATTACTACTTTTTGAGTTCCTATAATTGCTCCAAAGTATATTCCCAAGTCCCTGACGGAGGGTATAATCTCCAAGCAGCAATTCTATGTTTTCAAATTCAGCTGAAAAATATCCGGAGTAAAATTCATTTAAAGATTTTTCGCCGGGGTTTTTCTTTGTTAAAAAGCCTATCTTATATTCGTTTTTCTCAGCGCTCAGCCTTTGATAAAGATATAAAGGACTTCCTTGGAATTTATCGCTTTCAAAGCCCTTTGTTTCTTTGAAATTTATTCTATTTCTTGCCCTGTAGTAAAGCTTTCCTTTCTTTTTATCAACTTTTTCGATTGTTGTAAATAGCTTTAAGATCCTAACTTGTTTTAAAGAAAGCTGGAGCGTATCGGCGATTTCATCAATAGAATTAAAATTTTGTTTTTTAACTAAATGCAGTATTTTGCCTGAAAGATTAACTGAGAATTCTGGTAATTTAGAAAGCTGCTCTATGCTTGCTTTTTTTAAATTTAATGGATTTTCAATATAGCTTTCTAATTCATCGAAATATTTAGAGACGGGGTCTTCTTCATCTTCCTGCTCAAGATATTCTTCAAGTATTTCTTGCTCAAATTCCTGAGAAAAAAGAGAAATGTTAAAAAAAAAGAAGTAGAAAAAGAATAAGAAAAGAGCATTTTTTTTAACATTAAAGAAAAAGCACATTGCCTTCAATGATTAATATTAATTGAAATGTTAAAAAAAAATAGAGAAATATCGTCTTAGCTATTTGTCGCTTACTATCTTAACGAAACGTGCGTTTTATCTCAACTGTTTTGAAAGCCTCAATAATATCGTCTTCAATTATGTCGTTCCAACCGTCAAGCATTATTCCACACTCAAAGCCAGCATCGACCTCACGCACATCGTCTTTGTTTCTTTTCAAAGAATTGACGTTGCCGGTAAAAACAGGTAATCCTTGCCTTAAAAGTCGGACTTTGTCGTTTCTTGTGATTTTACCCTTTTGGACATAGCAGCCTGCAATACTTCCAGATTTGCCAACCTTGAATACCTTTCTAACTTCAATAGTAGCAACAACTTCTTCTTTTATATCTGGACTAAGCAATCCCTCAAGAGCAAGCTGAATCTCATCAATACAATCGTAAATAATATTATAAGTGCGAATATCAACTTCTTCAACCTCAGACATTTTTTTGGCTTGTGCAGTTAAACCGACTTGGAAACCAATGATAATAGCTCCTGAGGCAAGGGCAAGCATAATGTCAGATTCTGCGATCGAGCCAACTCCTTTATGAAGAATATTAACCTGCACTTCATTTCGCGAAAGCCTTTGCAAAGAATCGCTCAATGCTTCAACTGATCCGCCGACATCTCCTTTTATAATCAAATTAAGCTCTTTCACACCACCCATTTGGATTTGCTTTGAAATCTCATCAAGAGTAACGTGGCGGACTTGCCTAAACTCTTGCTCGCGTTTTAATTGCATTCTCTTATTTGCTATTGCCCTTGCTTCTGTATCGGAATTAACGACATTCAAAATATCTCCCGCTTGGGGAAGCCCTTCGAAGCCCACTACTCTAACAGCCATTGAAGGAGTTGCCTTTTCAACAGAATTCCCTCTTTCGTCTAAAAGTCTTCTCACCCTCCCAGCATAGCAACCGGCAACAAAACAATCTCCAACTTGTAAAGTTCCTTTTTGGACAATCACGGTTGCCACAGTGCCATGCCCCTTCTCCATTTTAGCTTCTACCACAGCTGCTTTTGCTTTTCTATTCGGGTTAGCTTTTAGCTCGAGCATTTCGGCTTCTAAAAGAATTTTATCTAATAAAAGCTCAACGTTATTTCCGAATTTAGCAGAAATTTCAACGCATTGATGCGTGCCACCCCACTCTTCAACTAATACCCCTTTGTCTGCTAATTGCTGACGAATTCTATCCGGGTTTGCATCTGGCTTGTCAATTTTATTGATAGCAACAATTATTTTCACATTCGCTGCTTGCGAGTGGCTAATAGCTTCTATCGTTTGGGGCATAACGCTATCGTCAGCGGCAACCACAAGAACTACTATGTCGGTAACCTGGGCACCTCTTGCTCTCATTGAAGTGAAAGCTTCGTGGCCCGGCGTGTCCAAAAATGTGATATGCTTATTGCCGTGCAGCTCTGTTCTATATGCTCCAATATGCTGGGTTATAAGTCCAGCTTCTCCTGCCACAACGTTAGTTTTTCTAATAAAGTCAATTAAAGAAGTTTTGCCATGGTCTACGTGTCCCATAATTGTAACGATAGGAGAGCGCGGCTCAAGCATGCTTTCGTCATCTTCTTCATCGTCAATTTCTTGGACCTCCCTTTCGTCTAAAAATTCTGTTTGCAGTTGATAATCGTCAGCAATAATCGTGATTGTGTCTTTGTCTAAACGCTGGTTAATGCCAACCATTAAGCCAAGTTCCATGCACTTCAAAATAATTTCGTTTGGATTTACTCCAATTAGCTTAGCTAAATCGCTTGTCGTAACGAATTCGGTAAGCTCAAGTATGCTTGCTCTTTGCTCTTCCTCTTCCAATTTCCTAAGCTCTTTTTCCTCTCGCTCGTGGCGCCTTTTCATTCTCATTTTAAACCTTGCGCCGGCTGAGCTATCATCTGCACCTGAAAGGGTTTCTTTAATAGCTTTGTTGACGTCCTCTTCGCTAATCAACTCTCTAATAGAGCGTTTTTTCTTTTTCTTTCTTTCGGCAGCTCTTTCTTTCGCAGTAAGAGGTCTTTCTTTAACTTTACCTTTTGCTTTCTTTTTCGATTTTCCGCTCCTTGCAATGCTGTCTTCATCGTCTTCTACATCAAGCACAGTCCGCCTGTCTGCTTTCTTTGCAGGAGCGGCTTTTTCTTTTTCTAAATCTATTTTGCCAACAATAGTAAGTCCTCTTAGCTTTGGTGCTTGCCCGGGCTCAATTTCAACTTCCGCTACTTTTTTCCTTCTCCTACGTTTCTTTACTTTCTTTTCTTTCTCTGCGCTTTCTTCATTCAAGGGAGCTGGCTCTTTAAGTTGCGTTAAGCTTTCCGATTTGGTGCTTGGCTGCTTGGCTGCTTTGTCTTCAAATTTTTCTTTTAGCGATTGAACTTGCAATTCTTGCTCATCTGAAACGGCTGGTTCAGCAGAAACTTTTGCTTTCACTTCCACAATTTTTTCTGGCTCGGCATGAACTTCCGCATCAACTACTTTTTTATCTACTTTTCCAACTAATTCTGGTTCTACTTGGGTTTCCGATGAAGCGGCTTTAACTTCTTTTTCTTCTTTTACCTTTTCCTCAATGACTTGCTTTTCTGCCGCGGCGGGCTTTCTTTCAATTTTTTCTATTTTAATTAGGTCTTTTGTATATTTTTCTACTTTGACGTTTTTCTCATCCTTCGCAGCTTTCGTCTGCTTTGCACCCGACTTTCCGCTTTTTCCTTTTGGTCTGGCAAATTCTTCAATTACCTTTCCAACAGGATACTTTTCTTCTGATACTTGGACAAGTTCTTCTGCTTCCTCTTCTATGGAAACTGCTTCTTTTTCTTTTGGAACGACTTTTGAGATAGGCTCCTCCGCTGGAATCTCTATTTCTTGTTTAGGAGCAACTTGCTCTTCGCTTTCAACAAGATCTGCTTTTGGAGAGCCGGCTGGCTTTCTAATTTGTTTTTGTTTTTCTATTTTTTCTTTTTGTTTTTCAGCTGCTTTTTTTTCTTTTTTAAATTTATCATAAACTGCTTCCACCATCTCTTCAGTCAAAGTTGAGCTTGGCTTATTTTCAATGCTAAAGCCCTTCGACTGCAAGAAAAGCACAATCGATTCCTTACCGATATTTATCTCAGAAGCAATTTTAATTAGTAATATTTTTTTAGCAGCCATATATTCAATCAAAAATATAAAAAATTTATGTTACAAAATTAGTCAATTTATTTATTATTTCTTTTACTAAAATCAATTTTGCCTTAATACACATTGAAAAACTACTTTGTTTTGCAATCCTTGTAGCTTCTCTTTCTCTAATGGCAAAAAGCTGTTAGATCTAAAAAATACAATTAGATCGAGTTCAAACTTTGCAGGTATTCCTCAGATTCTTCTTCTTCAAATTCGCTTAGCATAATTGAGCGTAGTTCTAATAGTTGCTCTTTGCTAACCTCGCATTTTTCCATTAAAAACTTCGCATCTGTTTCCAAAAAGTCGCGTGCAGTTTCTAAGCCCTCCTCGCTCAACTTTTCATAAAGCTCTGCCCCAAGCTCTTCCTTAAATTCAATTAGCTCTATATCCTCGGCGCCTTCTTTTACAAGTGTTAGGGAATAGCTCGTCAGTTTGGAGGCAAGTCGGACGTTTTGTCCATTTTTCCCAATGGCAAGAGATACTTGGTCTTCTGGAACGATAATCGTTGCGCTTCTAACCTCGTCAGTAACAGTAATTTCTTTAATCTTCGCCGGGGACAATGCTCTGATGATAAAAGTAGTAATATCGGACGAGTATTCAATTAAATCAATATTTTCATTGCAAAGCTCACGGACTATGGAGTGAATACGAACTCCTTTCATTCCAACGCAAGCTCCAACAGGGTCTATTCTATCGTCAAAAGATTGAACTGCCACTTTTGAACGCTCCCCTGGGTCTCTTGCAATTGCTTTTATTTGAACTATCCCGTCATAAACCTCTGGAATTTCTATTTCAAAAAGCCGAGCAAGATATTCGTCTGATGCCCGGGAGAGGATTATCTCTGGCAAGCCTGCTGAGCCGCTTCTTCTCACTTCTTTGATAATAGCTCTTACCGATTGGCTTTTTTTGAATCTCATTTGTTCGTTGGGTATTTGCTCCTCGCGTGGAAGCCGCATTTCAATTTTATTGTGCATTACAAGAATATCATTTCGCCTTACCTGATAAACCTCACCAATAACTATTTCGCCTACTTTTTGAATGTATTCGTTATAAATATTATCTTTTTCAATTTCTTTAATTCGTTGATTCAGATTTGCAACAGCAAGCGAAACAAGTCGCCTGCTAAAGTTCTCGTAAATATTGTCCAAGGAAATTTCTTCTATAAAATCATCGCCTAACTCATAATCTTCACTGTCGGGAAAAAGTTTAACGTCATCGAGGGCAATTTGCAAGGATGGGTCTTCCACCTCCTCCACAATTTCCCTAATCAGATAAATTTCAATATCACCTTTATCTAAATTGACAACAATTTCAAAATTTGCTTCCAGTCCATATTTTTTCTTGACGAGCATAGAAAAAGTCTCTTCCACAATTCCTTGCAAAAGGTCTCTATCGATATTTTTCTCTTTTGCCATTTCAGCAAAAGCGTCAATTATCATTTTTTTATCAGCTTTAAATTTTACTTTTCTTCTTGCCATTTTTCTTATAGAAAAAAAATAAAAAAATGGGCTATCACTCAGCCCACAATAATTTATATACAAATTTACGAATTTTTTTTAAAATTGGCAAAAAACTTATAAATTAAATTAGTATTTTGTAATTATTTTTTTATTTAGCTTATAAATTTTAATATTCAAGGAGATGCAATGAAATTTAAGCAATTAGACTACTATAATCTCGAAGAAATGTATTTTCAAGAGGAGATACTAATTCGAGATACCGTTCGAGGCTTCGTTGACGAGGAGGTGCTTCCAATCATTGAAGAGCATTACCAAGCTGCAAGCTGTCCCACACAGTTATTTAAAAGAATGGCTGAACTTGGACTATTTGGAATCACTATCCCACAGGAATATGGAGGAGCAGGCGCCAACTACACAAGCTATGGTCTTGCAATGCAAGAGCTTGAGCGAGGCGATTCTGCTATTCGCTCCGCAGCTTCCGTTCAAAATTCACTTGTTATGTATCCGCTTTTCAAATACGGAACAGAAGAGCAAAAGGAAAAATGGTTGCCTAAACTTGCAAGTGCTGATGCAATAGGTTGCTTCGGCTTAACTGAGCCAGATTTTGGCTCAAACCCAGGCTCAATGATTTGCAATGCAAAAAAAACTGATAATGGCTTTTTGCTCAATGGCGCAAAAATGTGGATTACAAACGGCACAATCGCCGATATTGCAATAGTTTGGGCAAAGCACGAAGGCATAGTAAAAGGCTTTATTGTAGAAAAAGGAACGCCCGGCTTTTCGGCTCCTGAAATGAAAGGAAAGCACTCGCTTCGCGCTTCAATTACCTCAGAGCTAATTTTCGAGGATTGCGAGATTCCAGAAGAAAATGTTTTGCAAATTGAAGGTTTACGGGGTCCTTTGAGCTGCCTCACACAAGCAAGATATGGCATTGCCTGGGGCGCCATTGGCTCGGCACTCGCTATGTTCGATTCATCTTTAAATTATGCAAAAACACGAATTCAATTTGCTAAGCCAATCGCGAGTTTCCAATTAGTTCAAGATAAGCTCGTTTCGATGCTCAATGAAATCACAAAAGCTCAGCTAATCAACCATCGCCTTGGACGACTGAAAGACGAGGACAGAGCGACTTTTCAACAGGTGTCGCTTGCAAAAAGAAACAATGTTGACGTTGCGCTGACGATTGCAAGAATGGCACGCGATATTCACGGAGCTAATGGCATTTTAGGAGAATATCCCATTATGCGTCATTCGGCAAATTTAGAATCGGTAAAGACTTATGAAGGAACTCACGATATTCACACTTTAATTCTTGGCGAGGAGATTACCGGAATCCCAGCATATTATTAACACAGTAGAATAAGCATCTTTGCTTGTCAAACATTTAATAATATTTTGCGTAATCTTTTAAGCCCAACAAGAAAAAATAACGGTTTATGAGCAGTATAGAAAAAAACAATTACCCAGAATACATTGAAAGGACTTTCACATTCAAAGTGCCAGCAGGACAAAAGCCAGAAAGATTGGACTGCTATCTAAAGCGTTCTATTGAAAACGCTTCCCGCACAAAAGTTCAAAAAGCTATTGACGAAAATAGAGTGCAAATCAACGGGCGGCAAGTAAAACCAAGCACAAAAATTCAGCCGAACGACCTTATTGTTTGCCAAATTTTAAAGCCGCCCCCCTTAGAGCTTATTCCAGAGGAAATTCCTTTGGATATACTTTTTGAAGATGAATTTTTACTCGTTTTAAATAAAGCTGCTGGTATGGTGTCGCACCCGGGCTATGGAAATAGATATGGCACACTTGTAAATGCCCTTCTTTATCATTTTGGTGTCCGAGAAGCTGTTGCCCTTGAATTTGATGAAGAGGAGGACGAAGAAGACGAAAGCAATATTTTTCTGAAAGATGAAATTCGTCCCGGCATAGTCCATCGACTTGATAAAGAGACCTCTGGATTGCTTGTTGTAGCAAAGAATTCTGAAATTCACTCCGCACTTGCCGAGCAGTTTTACAATCGCACTGTTGAAAGATATTATAAAGCGTTGGTTTGGGGCAATTTTAAAGAAGATAAAGGCACTATTACTGGCGATATTGGGAGGTCGCCCAACAATAGAAAAACCTTTGCCGTTCTAAGAAAAGGAGGAAAAGCAGCCATTACGGACTATAAAGTGCTGAAAAGATATGACTTCATAAATTTAGTAAGGCTAAAGCTCCACACTGGCAGAACTCATCAAATAAGGGTGCATTTATCGAGTATAAATCATCCAGTTTTTGGGGATAGTTTTTATGGTGGGGATAAAATTGCTTATTCGGGCAATGTTCCAAAGAAAAGGAGAATAGCAGAGCAGTGCTTAAGCATAGCAAAAAGGCAAATGCTTCACGCTGCAGTTTTGGGATTCGTCCATCCGAAGACAAAAGAAAAAATGCACTTTGAGTGCGGTGCGCCAGAAGATTTTAGTAAAATAATAGAAATTTTAGAAGACTCAATTCTTTAATAATTTAAAATATTTTAAAATAACTTAATTTATATATAGTTTAGAGCAACTCTGCTATCTGCACGGCATTTGTTGCGGCGCCCTTTCTTAAATTATCCGCAACTATCCAAAGGTTTAAGCCATTTTTAACGGAACTATCCTTGCGTATTCTCCCAACAAATACAAAATCAGAATTTTCCGCATCACAAAGCGTGGGATATTCATCGCTACTTGGATTATCTTTAATAATCAAATTTTTCTGACGTGTAAGCGATTCTTTTACCTCTTCTATTGTAAATTCTTTTTCAAGTTCCAAATTCACAGATTCGCAATGGCCACCAATAACTGGAACGCGAACGCAAGTAACGGATATAGCGAGCTTTGGCAAGTCTAAAATTTTTCTTGTTTCGTTTATCATTTTTACCTCTTCGCTCGTGCTGTCCTCCCCAGACTCAAAGCTATGAAAAACGCAGTTATTCGCTATTCTATGTTTTGAAATCGGGTTTTTCGCTCCTAGCCCCAATCTTTCAGCCTCTAATTGGTCTAAGCCTTTTTGTCCAGCTCCTGAAATTGATTGATAAGTTGAAACAACTATTCTTTTTAATCCAAAATCATCTTTTAGAGCTTTCAAGGGAAGGACGAGCTGAATTGTAGAGCAATTTGGGTTTGCTATAATTCCATTGTGGCTTTGCACTGCTTGGGGATTCACCTCTGGAACGACAAGCGGAACATCTGGAAAATTCCGCCAATAGCTGCTGTTATCAATAACAATACAGTTATCTGAATTTGCATTTTTTGCCCATTCTTTTGAAATTGAGCCGCCAGCAGAAAACAAAGCTATGTCAATGCCTTTAAAGCTATTTTGCTCTAATTTTTCAACTGCAATTGCTTCATTTTTAAAATTAAGGAAAGTGCCAGCAGAGCGTTCAGATGCAAGCAATTTTATGCTTTTCAAAGGGAAATTTTGCTCTTCTAAAACTTTTAAAAAAGTTCTTCCGACTAAGCCAGTGGCTCCAACTATAGCAAGATTATATTTCATCGTTTTAAGTTTTTAAATGAATTCCATCTAAAAATATACATTGCTCACATGTTTTCGCTTTTATAGAAATAAGCAAAGAATATTTTTCAAAATATATCCCGTAGGGATTTTATTATTGTAGAAGTCAATTACCCCGCGGCTGTGCTTATCCCGTAGGGATTATATTATAAAAAAGCAGTAAATAATTTAATCCCTACGGGATAAAAAAACTATTAACAACATAACTACAATAATTCAATCCCTACGGGATAAGCTAAGCTGCAGCAATTTTTAAAGATATTTGCAAGCCATAAAAAATATAAATTTATGCGAGATTTACTGCTTTTCTTGTTCTCTTATCAGTTTTATAATTTCATTTATCTTGACTTGCTTTCTTTCGCCAGTTTCACGGATTTTGACCTCAACGCAGCCCGCTTCAATGTTCTTTTTGCTTACAATAATCTGATAAGGAATGCCGAGCAAATCAGCATCATTGAATTTTACGCCAGGCGATTCGTTTCTATCGTCATAAAGAAGATCAATTCCGCTTTGCCTTAATTCTTCGTATAAATTATCGCAAAGCTCTTTCACTTCTTCAAATTTATTCATATTAAGTCCGAGCAAATGCGCATCGAAAGGGTTAAGCGGTTTTTTCCAAATTATCCCTTTGTCGTCGTGGTGCGTTTCGATAAAACAAGCGATAATGCGTTCTACCCCGATTCCATAACTTCCCATTATAATAGGATGTTCCTCCCCTTTTTCATCAAGGAAAGTCGCACCCAATGCCTCTGAATAGCGAGTTCCCAATTTGAAAATATGTCCCAGTTCAATAGCATTCACAATCTTTATAGGGGCGCCGCAATTTGGACAGCTTTCTCCCGATTGAGCGACCCTTAAATCGAAATATCCATCAATCTTTGCGTCTCGCTCTAAATCAATATTTTTATTATGAAATCCATCTTTATTGGCGCCGCTCACCATATTATTAGCACCAAGCAAGCGATTATCAGCAATAATTTTTATATTTTCTTTCAAATTGACGGGTCCAATCGAGCCAGCGTTTGCACCTGTATACTGAAGCAACTCGTTCGGCTCTGCGGGACGAATAGCAGCCGCAGCAAGAACAACTTGCAGTTTTGTTTCATTCAACTCGTCATTTCCAAGCATCAATATAAGCACCGGCTTTGAATCGGCAATATAGACGACTGATTTTGCCAATCTATCTTCTGAAAGATTAAATTGCTCAATTAATTCATCAATAGTTTTTGCATTTGGAGTTGGAAAGGCTTCGATTTGCAAATCGTTATCAATTCTGCCGCAAGGCTCTACCTTTGACGAAGCAACTTCGAGATTTGCAGCATAGTCGCATTTTTCACAAACAGCGCAAGTGTCTTCTCCAAATTCAGATTCCACCATAAATTCTTGAGATTGCTTGCCCCCCATTGCACCGCTTGAAGCGCCGACAATAAAGTATTTTATGTTGCATCTATCGAAAATTTTCTTGTAAGCCTCGTAATGCTTTTGGTATGAAATGTCCAAGCCTTCCCAAGAAGAATCTAATGAATAAGCATCTTTCATAAAAAATTGTCGCCCCCGCATAATTCCAGATTTGGGACGCGGTTCATTACGAAATTTCGTTTGAATTTGATACCAAATCTGCGGCAGAACCTTGTAGGATTGTATGTGCTGCCTTGCGTGAAAAGTAATTATTTCCTCGTGAGTAGGGGCAAGCACAAGACCATCGCGGTTTTTTATATGGAACATCACATCGCCCATAGCCTCCACCCTGTTCGTTTGCTCCCAAATCTCAATAGGGTTTAGCGCGGGCATAAAAAATTCCTGCCCTCCAATTGCGTCAATTTCCTCCCGCAAAATATTGATTACTTTCTTTAAGACCCGATAGCCAAAGGGAAGAAAAGTAAAAACGCCTGCTGCTAACTGGCGTATCATACCCGCGCGGAGCATTAACTGGTGCGAAGGCATAAGCGCATCAGCTGGCAATTCTTTCAGCGTTGGAATAAAATTTTTCGATAACTTCATATTTTCCTTGTCGTCTTACTTTTTTAAAAAACAAAATTAAAAAATGCTTTTCAATAATTTTGCTATTTTTAGTTTTATTGATTTAAAATATCAAATAAATTAATTATTTTGCAAAAACATATTTTAAAATATTTACAATTTATGGAATTATGGGTAAAAATCAAAAATTAATAATCATCGGCTCGGGTCCTGCTGGGTTTACGGCTGCAATTTACGCTGGAAGAGCAAATATCGACACCACTATTTTTGAGGGAATGCAGCCCGGGGGACAGCTTACAACTACAACAGAAATCGAAAACTTTCCAGGTTTTCCAGATGGAATTCAAGGCCCAGAAATGATGGAGATGTTCCGCAAGCAAGCACACAAATTTGGTGCAAAATCAATTTTTGAGTCAATTAATAAAGTTGATTTTTCTAATTGTCCTTTCAAACTTTTTTCCGATGCGAACAAAGAATACAGTGCTGATGCCGTAATTATTGCAACTGGTGCAACGGCACGCAAACTTTACGCAAAAGGCTATGAGGACTTTTGGGGCTTTGGGATTTCTGCTTGCGCTACTTGCGATGGCTTTTTCTATAAAGACGCTAAGATTTTCGTTATTGGAGGCGGAGATACTGCTATGGAGGAGGCGATTTACTTAACGCATTTCGGCAAATCCGTTACCGTTATTCATCGCCGCGATGAGTTTCGCGCATCAAAAATAATGGTGGAAAGAGCAAAGAAGAATCCCAAAATTTCATTTTTTATGGATTCTGTCCTCGAAGAATTTATTGGTGAAAAAAGCGGTCCGATTAGAAAGCTTACTGCCATTAAACTAAAAAATGTGAAAACTGACGAAATCACTGAGCATCAGGCTGATGGCGTTTTTTTCGGCATTGGGCACGTGCCAAACACTGAAATATTTAAGGAATTCATTGAAACAGACGAAAACGGCTATATAATTACGAAAGGGAAATCGACACACACAAGCGTTCCAGGTGTTTTTGCATGCGGAGATGTGCAGGATTTCACTTATCGGCAGGCAACCACTGCAGCTGGAAGCGGCTGCTCCGCTGCAATTGACGCAGAGCGTTGGCTTGGCGAGCAGGGATAATTCCAAAACAGGAAACGCAGGGAACAACCTTGGTTGTTCCCCACACAAAAATCGATTCGTAAAAATTATAATGATTTTAATTTCGGGTGGCAAAAATCATTTTACGACCATATTATTCGTAATGAAAAATCACTATATAACATTCGACAATACATCATTAATAACCCCTTAAATTGGGACGAAGACGAAAATAATCTACAAAAAAATTTTAAAAATTTGGGCTAAAACGCAGAATTTAAGTTTTTGGGAGGAATAAAAAATGAAAACTGAATTTTTAACTGATATCGAAATACAAGATTTAATTAATGAACCAAAGCTAATTAAATTTGATTTTAATGATTTTTTATTAAAAGCAAAAGAAAAGCAAGGGCATAAAGAAAATGATTTTATTATAGAGCGTCAAGATGGAAGTAAATTCAAGATAATGGCTCGACAGAATATTCATAATCCATTAGATTTCTCTATTATTCTGGGTTATATTAAGCCTAATTCAAATTTATTAATCAGATTAAAAAGATATAACGGCAAAAGCCACCAGCACCAAAACAGATTAGAAAAGACAGGGCGGTTTTATGATTTTCATATTCATTCGGCTACTGAACGCTATCAAAAAGCAGGGCAATATAAACCAGAGCATTTTGCAGAACCAACTAGCCGATATTCGAATATCCTTACTGCTTGGACTTGTTTTGTTGAGGATTGCAATATTAAATTCACTAATTCAGACATTTCACAATTATTTTAAAAGGATTGAATATGAACACAGACATTATAAAATCCGACTTTCAAAAAAAAGTATCTTCAAGTATTTCTTTGTATCAGGAAGGCACTAATCGATTTAAAGTGTTTACTCCATTTCAATTTGAAGATGGCGATTTTTTTTCAATCGTTTTGAAAAATGAAAATGGTAAATGGTTTCTTACAGACGAAGGGCATACTTTAATGCACTTAAGCTATGAACTTGACATAGATTTAATTGAAAAGGGAGCAAGGGCTCAAATTCTATCTAATGTCCTTTCTCAATTTGAGTTATCAGTCAAGGACGGTGCAATTACATCAGAACTTAATGGTTCTTGGGGCGATTCTTTATTCTCTTACATTCAGGGATTAGTTCGTATTTCGGATATTAATTATTTGAGCAAGGAAAGAGTAAAATCTACTTTTCTGCAAGACTTCAGAGAATTTATTTTAAAGAAAATTGATAATTCAAGAATAAAATTTGACTACTATCATCCTGAAAATGACCCTAAATCAAAATATCCTGTAGACTGTCGAGTTAATGGTATGGCAAAGCCCCTTTATATCTTTGCTGTTAATACAGATGATAAATGCAGAGATGTTACTATTTCACTATTACAATACGAAAAATGGGCTTTAAAATTTCATTCAATAGCTATTTTTGAAGACCAGGAATCAATCAACAGAAAAGTTTTAGCTCGCTTCACTGACGTTTGCGAAAAACAGTTTTCTACACTTTTTGGGGATAATTTGCATCGTATCGAAAAGTATTTTAAGGCTAATATCGCAAATTAAACCCAATTATTTATGAAATTTGGGCTAAAAAGCAGAAATTCAAGTTTTTGGAAATATATTAGTAAATAATTTATGAACATGGATGAAAAATATATCGGTTATTTGAAATATTCAGGAAAATCTGTTGAAGATGGATTTTTAGATATACGTAAATCTGCTGAAGCTCTTTTGGGTTTTGATGTGATATTAAGATATTTTCTACTTAAAGAAGATCCAAGTCTTTCAAAGATTGAATTTGAAATTCCAATTAGAATTAGAAAAGGTTCTTGGGAGGCTTTAATACCAAAAACAATAGAAGCTTGGATTTTAACAGGGGGAGGATTAGCTGCAACAACATATCTCACAGCTTTAGCTAAAAAAGCAGCAACCGATGGTTTTTTTGAAACTGGAATTGCAAAAGATATAAAAAAAACTTTCCAAAACGCAATAATAGCAATTCAATGGATTATAAAAATTGCTAAACATATTGGTAGTTTTGTAAATCATAAATTTGAAAATTTAAAAGTAGAGAAAGAAAGTAATAAATTATACGTACTAATTCCAAACAAAAAAAATAAATTAATAAAAGTACAAAAAAAATATTATGATTTGTTTATTAATTGCCCTGGTAGTCTATTTTCCAAAAATGCAAATATAATTGAAAATGATAGAATTTTAAAATTCGGTGTTTTTAAGAATGGTGTCAAAAGAATAGTAACCATTAGTGAAAATGAGAAACAAATTTTTTATAACAACGATGAAAATAACGATATTGTTTTGCCTGAATTAATACATGGTCAATTTGTTGAATTAGAAGGAGAAATTACAAGAGCAACAGAAAACACCAATACAATTGGCTTTCGATATAAAGACCATATTTTAGTTTGCAAACCAAAATATGGAATTATTGCCAAATTTAAAGAAAGTATTATTTCAAATGATAACAACCATTTTTTCCCAAAAGTATTGTTAAAAGGGCAGGTAGATAGAACAAATAAAAATGGGGATTTTAAAGAAAAAAAACCTCAAATACTCTTTTTCGAAATAATACCACTTAAATCTGAAAATCAAAACGCAAACACTTTTTTAACTTAGAAAATAACTTATAAACAAAACTAACCATTCCACAAATTTCATTCATTAAATATAAAGATATTCTTGATGTTCGAGGTGGAGTCCATCTCAAAATTTTCATTTGCATTCTTGGGGGCGATCGTGCTTTACTGGAACTATGACAGTAAAAGTAGTGCCAATGCCAGTTTCAGAATTAACGAAAATTTCGCCGCGATGTGCCTCAACACATTTTTTTACTATGGCAAGTCCTAAACCAAAGCCAAATCTTTTTCCTACGTTTGAAGCGCGGTAAAATGTGTGGAATAGATTGTTTAATCCCTCGGCTGGAATGCCAATACCTCTGTCTTTTATTTGAATTGTCAAGCAAACACCATCGCAATAAGAATCAAAAGAAACTTCCTCATTTTCTTGGGAATACTTTATGGCGTTTGTTATAAGATTGCTTACAATCAATGAAAGTAAATTTTCATCAACCGAAGCACAGCTATAATTTCCGCTATACTTGAATTTTACTTGATGCTTACTATTCATTGTAAAAGTGATGTTTTCAACAATAGATTGAAAGAAAGCTGGAACGTCTAAGCTCTCGGGATGGAATTCAAATTGCCCCGATTCAATTGAGCTAATTGTTAGCAGTTTTTCGATAAGCTGGTTAAGGTGCAAAACGGTATCGGAAATCTTTTTAAAATATACCAATTTTTTTTCCTCGTCCCATTGCGTTCCATAATTTTTAAGCATATCGCTTGAAAGCATTATCGTAGTAAGCGGCGTTCTAAACTCGTGGGAAAGCATAGAGATAAGTCGAGAGCGAAATATTAAATTCATAGATTCTTTTTCATTTTCTGTTTGCCCAGCATCGTTTGTGCTCTGAGCGGTAAAAATCAGCAAGGGAGTATCGTTTTTTGCAGCAAAATGCTCTATAGAAACGTAGCAGTTAATTTTTTCTCCGTTTTTGTTTTTTATGCTAAATTCCCTTTGCTCTTCCTTTTGGGCTTTGCTAATTTTTTCTAAATTTTTTTCAAACTCATCAATATTAGCTCCCAAAAAATCATATTCAAGGAAACTTGCGTCTTTTAGCTCATCTTCCTTGTAGCCAAAGCTATTTATAAAAGCTTGATTAAAGTCAATAATTTTTAGATTAGAAAAATTTATAATTGCAGTTGCAATCGAGCTGGAGTGAAATAATTTAAAAAAAGGCGATTTCGCGGAAAGCAAATTGGGGTAATTTTGATGATTGTCTGTAAAATCACTTGCAATTTCAAGAATATAAGAGTCGCTACTCGCAGTGCTGCTTACTTTGTACTTTTTTGTATAAAGAAGTTTTACTTCATTGTTTTTGCTTCTTATATACTCTTCTGAACGAGCAAAATCATCTTTTGCAGCAATAAAATTTTTTGCGTTTTCTGTATAAAGTTCAAGAAAATTTTTTGAAAAAGTTTCGTATTTGTTTTTCCCTAAAATCTCGCTTATACTAAAGCCGCTAAGCTTTTCAACGGAATGATTAGCAAATAAAATCTCAAAAGTCTCAGAATCGAGGAGAAAAACAAGCTCAGTAATGTTTTCTAATATTTTAAAATTGAGCCCTTCAATTGAGCTAATTATATTCTGAAGACTCTGTTTGCCTTTTCCTTCGTCCATTTCAAATTCCGCAAAATTATGTTTAACAGCCTGCTTTTTTTATGCTTAAAAATTAAAAAAAAACGTCAATGTTTTTCTATTTGAGAGAAGTATTCTTGACCCTCGTCGCCTATTTGTTCTTCCAAAACGCTTAGCACTCCTTCGATTCGACTTATTAGCTCAGCTTTTTCTTTGACCTCAAATTGAGGCTTTAAGCTTATTGATTGATTTTTTATTTGAGTTTCATAGCTTTTTCTAATTTCCGTTTCTATGGAAAGCTCGGAGTTTTTTTCTTGAATTTCTTGCTCAAGTAAATTAATGCTTTGCTTTAATTGAGAAAGAAGTTTATTATTTTCTTCATTTTCTTTATTCACAATAGAGAGCTGTTCTAATTTTTTTCCAAGCTCGACCCTTTGAGTATCAATTTCGTTAATTCTTTTTTCCATTAAAGCAGTTTTTTTATTTGCAGCAATTTCTTTTGAAATATGCTCTGTTTTCAACTTATTAATCTGTTCAATTAAGTCATTATTATTGACTTCAACTGCTTGTTTTTCCTGCTGTAAAACTAATAATTTTTCAATATATTCATTAAGAATATTTTCATTTTCAGCAGAGCTTTTTTTTGCTTCTTCAAGCTCAGAGTTTAGCTTTTCATTAGCAGATTTGAGTATATTTGTTTTCTCTTTAAGCAAATCATTATCAGAAATCAGCTTTTTTTTTAAATCTTCGATTTCCTTTAAAAGATTGGAATTGCCGCGGCTTAAATCTTCATTCTCTTTTTTTAGCTCACTATAATTGTTTAAAGTCTCGCCGCTTTCTTCAAGTTTTTTTTCGAATTCTTTTTTTGTTTGATTTAAAATTAGAACTTCATTATCTAATTTAGTTATTTGTTCTTTTCTATCGGAAATTTCTGAGCTTAGCTTGATAATTGAGTGATTTTTCCTTACAAGCTCTTCTTTAGCATACATCAAATCTATTTCAATCTCGTTTAACCTGTTGATTTCAGAGAGAAGCTTTTCATTTTCTGTTTTGAATTGCAAAAGATTGCTATTGTCGCTCGCAATGGCTTCGCTTTCTTCGTCAATTTTTTTTATTTGCTGCTTCAGCTTTTCAATTTCATTTTTTAAGCTAAAATTGTCTCGCATCAGTTCTTCACTCTTTGTGTTTTCGCTCTTCAATTGCTCGATTTCTTGAATCTTAGATTGATTGAGAGTTGCAAGCTCTTCATATTGCTCTTTCCACTGCACTCTTTCGCTGCTTATATTTTGCAGCTCGAGCTCCATCGCTTTGAAATCGCTATCAATAGCCGAAAGTCGCTTTTCTAGATCTGCAGTCTTTTCTTTGAATTGCTGCTTTTCTTTTTTGCTTAGTTTCAGCTCTTCAGACACATTTTTCACTACTTGCCATAAATTGCTAAGCGCTGTGTCAACGTCAATATTTGTTTTATTATTCTGCATATTAAAAGGCTCTCAATTGCGCACTGAATTTATTTTCTATTGAATTAACAATGTCCTTAATTATGTCGTCAATTTCTTCATCTCTCAAAGTTCTCTCTTGCGATTGAAAGGTTAAAGAAAAGGCAATGCTCTTTTTCCCTTGCTCAAACAATTTTCCTTTATACAGATCAAATATAATGATTTCTTTTAAGATTTCAATATTTTTTTTCTGTATTTCTAAAATTATATCGTTTGACATAATTTCATCACTAATAACAAAGCATAAATCCCTTGCCACCGTTGGGTAAGAAGATACTTTTTTGTATTGAATTTCTTTTTTATAGCCCTTATAAATCCTTTCTAAGTCGATAGAAGCAAGAAAAACATTTGTATCTATGTCAAATTTTTTCAGAATATTTTTTGAAATATCTCCTATTGTGCCAATGGGCTGATTTTCAACAAATATTTGTAATGCGTTATTTGAAAAAATATTATTTTTTTCAGTTAAATTTTTAAAAGAATAATTTTTAAATTTTAAAAAATCGAACATATCTTCCACAGCCCCTTTAATATCGTAAAAGTTCACTGCTCGACTTTGCACCGCCCATTGTTTAGGTGAGGATTCACCTGTTAAAGCTATAGTTAACTGTTCAAACTCAAAAAAATCGGGCAAAATAGTTTTTTGTCCTTCACTTGCTTTTAGAAAGCTTTTTCCTAACTCGAATAAACGAAGAGAATGATTGCCAATTTTTAAATTACTCTCAATTACTTGTAAAATAGATGGGATCATCGAGGGACGCATTATAGAAAGCTCCTCTCTTAATGGATTGGAAATCCGCACAAGTTCCTCTTCATTTTGGGAGAAAAGTTTTGCAAAAGAGGGAGAAATAATGTTTTGCGTTAGAGTTTCCTTGTATCCACTGTGAATGAAATAGCTTTTCAATTTTGCACGCAGTTCTGGTGGCGCAAGGTTTTTCAAATCGCTTGCACTCGAAAAATCTATTTTTCCAGAAAAGTCCGATTCTATGTTATCGTAATTATAAAGTCGGGCAAGCTCTTCAATCAAGTCAATTTCTTGCTCAACATCCACGCGGAATGAGGGAACGGAAAAAATTCCAGCTTGGGCCCTACTCTCGATTAAGCTAAAGCCAAGCCGATTTAGCATATCAGTCATGCTTTCTTGGGAAAGATTAAAACCAATTATATCGTTTGCTCTTTTCCAACGAAGCGAGCAAGTTTTCTCCTTTTTTGGAATAGGGTTGTTGTTGATTATTCCTTTATCGCAAACTCCCTCGGCTAACTCTTCAAGCAGTTGAGCAGTGCGATTTGCAGCCCAAACAACAGTTCCATAATCCACTCCTCTTTCAAAGCGGTATGAGGCATCGGTAGATAGTCCCAACTTTTTCGCAGTGCGTCTTATTGAGCTTGGCAAAAATAAAGCAGATTCAATTAAAATATCGCTTGTTGTTTCCTTAATCTCACTATTTTCACCACCCATAAGTCCGGCAATCGCAATAGATTTATGCTCATCGCAAATCATAAGCATCTCGCTGTCCAAAATTCTTTCTTTTCCATCTAAAGTAGTAAATTTTTCTCCATCTTTAGCAGCTTTCACTACTATTGTGTTATTTTGAACGCAAGATAAATCGAAGCAATGAAGGGGCTGACCGCATTCCAACATAACATAATTAGCAACATCAACAACTACGTTAATAGGTCTCAAACCAAGCGAAGTCAATCTACTTTTAAGCCAGAAAGGCGATTCTTGAATTTTTACATTCCTTACAATACGGGCGACATATTGAGGGCATTTTTCTGGCGCTTCAATCAGCACTTTGCAGTTATTTTCGATTTCACTCCCAGCTTCTTTCATAAGTATTTCTGGCTTTTTTAGGCTTAAGCCCTTTACTGCAGCAATTTCTCGAGCTACGCCAAAATGACTTAACCAATCCGCTCTATTTGGAGTGATGCCAATTTCAAAAATTATATCGTTTGAATTAAAATATTTTGCAAAAGTGCTGCCAAGCGGCGCTTCACTTTCCAAAACCCAAATTCCGCTATGGTCGCCATCAATTTCAAGCTCCTGCTTACTGCAAACCATACCGCTTGACTCCACTCCGCGAATCTTTCTGCGTTCAATCTTGATTCCATTACTTGGAATTATAGCATCGGGCAGAGCAAGCACAACTCGTTGATTAACATTGCAATTTGGAGCGCCACAAACGATTTGATACAGATCGTCTTTCACTTGAACTTTTAGCAAAGAAAGATGGTCAGATTTTAGAAGCGGCTCCTTTTCTATGATTTGTCCAATGTAAAAATTTTTATACTTTTCTTTAAAATCAACTGTATGCTCAACTTCAATACCATAGCTCTGCATTAAATCAGCTACTTCTTTAGCGTCAAGATTGAAATCCAGCAATTCTTTTAACCAATTATATGATATTTGCATATTTTAAATATTTTTTAAATTGAAAAAATTTCATATATATTCTTGCAAATTAAATAAATTTTTTGAAATATTTCTACATAGTTCTTAAATTTCAGCTTAAAATCGTGTAAAATAAATAATTTAGAAAAATCGGGAATCGGGAATCGGGAGTCGGGAAT
>JAAYJM010000275.1 GCA_012522895.1 Ignavibacteria bacterium | reverse complement strand
CAGAAAGGAGATGCCTTGCTTGGAATATCCACAAGTGGGAATTCGGAGAACGTGCTCAGAGCTATTGAGCAAGCTAATAAGACCGGGCTTCTAAGCTTTGGATTGCTTGGGGCTGGCGCTGGTCGGATTGCCCCTATTTGTAATCACTTTATTAACGTTCCAAGTAATGTTACAGCTCGAATACAAGAATCTCACATTTTAATACTCCATTTGTTTTGCGAAATCATTGAAGAAGACTTGTTTCCAAAAAAATAATTGGAAAAATTGAAAAACAATAGTAATTTTGTTATTTTAAACTTTTTATAGAAAAAATTATTATTAAAATAAGGTATAGTATTAATGGGAACATTAGAAAAAATTAGGTCGATTTCACCTTACTTTTTAGCAGCCTTTGCCGTGGTGTTTGTCGGTTTTATGGTAATTTCAGATTTGGATTTTGGCTCTCTTATGAGTTCTGGAAGCAATTACCAAACTGCAGTTATAGCAACGATTAACGGCGATGAAATCCTTTATAAAGATTTTGAGGAGAAAGTAAGAGAACAAGTCGAGCAGAAAAGGGCGCAAATGGGCGAAGAAGAAACTGAAATCAACGAAGAGCAAATTCGCCAACAGGTTTGGGACCAAATGATCAATGAAATTTTAGTAAGGCAGGAAGCTAAGAAAGTCGGACTATATGTTTCTAATGCAGAGCTGCTCGATATTATGTTAGAAAACCCACCCGATTATTTGCAAAATGCTTTTAAAGATAGTGCTGGTACTTTCCAAAGGCAGTTTTACTTAGACGTGGTTACAAACCCTGATGGCATCTACAACCGTCTCCCACAAACAATGTCCGAGCAAGATAAAAGGGAATATGTTAACAATTGGAAAAAAGATTTAGTTAGAATTGAAAGTGATATTCTTAAACAAAAACTATATGAATCCTTATCCGCAGTGGTAAATACTGCCAATGGTTTCGTTTCTCCAAGTTTTGCTGAACAGAAATATGTAGACGAAAAAGGCAGCGCTTCCGCAGATTATATTTTGATTGATATTAAAAAAATTCCAGATAGCATTGTTACTGTTTCAGACCAAGAAATTGCAACTTACTACGAAAAAGTAAAAAAATTCTTTGAGCAAAAGCCAAAAAGAAAAATGAAGTATGCTCAGTTGCAGCTAAAGCCATCGGAAAAAGATTCTGCAAACGCTATGAAGGCAGTGAAAAAGATTTCAGAAGACTTTTTAAGCGTCAGCACAGATTTTGCTAAAGATAGTATGTTCACTATGAGGATGCGTGATTTTGAAAGCTCAATCATTGATTTTAAACCTATAACCGAGGTTGACCAAAAGTTAGCTCCTTATATTTCATCTTTGCCAGATAGCAGCGTGATTGGTCCTCTTTCCTTGCCAGATGCAACTTATTTTGTTAGAGTAGACGGGAAGCGCCAAGGAGAAAATCAGGTCGTTCGCGCAAGCCACGTTCTTATAAATTTCGATGACAACAAAGATAGTGCAAAAGCAGAAGCAAATAAGCTTTTTGCTCGCGCAAAATCTGGAGAAGATTTTGCTAATTTAGCGCGCCAATTCTCAAAAGACCCAGGCTCGGGAATGCAAGGTGGGGATTTAGGCTATTTTGGTAAAGGCAGGATGGTGAAGCCATTTGAAGATGCTGCTTTTGCGGCATCAGTTGGCTCAATCGTTGGACCAATAGAATCCCAATTTGGCTATCATATAATAAAAGTTGTTGATAAAAATTCTGACGAGCTTAAGTATAGTCAAATTGTGATTAAACCTTCTATGTCGAAAGCAACGGAAAAATCAATAAAGCGTATTGCTTATGAATTTAAAAAAGAACTTGAAAAAGGCGGGCAGAACTTCGATACTTTAGCAAGCAAATTTGAAGTTCAAGCGAAAGAAACTTCATTTTTTGAACAAGGAAAACCGATTCTTGGCTCAAATTATCTTTCCGCAAGAGCATTTGAGGCGAAATTAAATGATATTTTTGAACCACTGGATATAAAGAATCAAGGCATTATAGTTGCTCAAGTAACTGAGATTCGCGATGCTGGATATGCTCCTTTAGACGATTTAAAGCAAATGATAACGCGCCGCATTTTGAAAGTGAAAAAATTAGATATGGTGAAAGCAAGTGCTGAAAAGGCGTTCAGTAAAGTTAAAGACTTGCAGAATTTAACAGAGGCAAGCTCAATCGATACTGCTCTTGCCGTTAATAAAGTAGAAAAAATTAATAATACCGGCAATATGCAAGCCGCTGGTTTCGACTACGCTTTTACAACAAGTTGCTTTGAGTTGCCGATTGGAAAAATTTCTGGACCAATTCGCGGCGAGCTTGGATATTTTATTATTCAAGTTACAGAACGCGAGCTTCCCTCGATAAGCGAAAATAAAGCTGATTTTGATTATTTCGTGACCGAGCTAAAAAAGAACCCATCGCGTCAACCGCTTTATTATCAATGGTATAACAAAGTGAAAGCTGATGCTAAAATCGAAGATTTTAGAAGTAAGTATTACAAAGAATTCTAACGCTAAACCCTTATAAATTAAAATTAAACAAACAGGATTGTCGCAATTTAGTGGCAATCCTTTTTTTTATACTTGCAAATTTGAATTTTTGGAATATATTGCATAAAAACATTTAGGGCATTGCCTCATTTTGAAAATATTCAAGCAAGCCAGCTGAAAGCCAATTTGCTATAGCCTGCCTGTTATTTACTTCGAGAAAGCGTATTTGGTCTTGCGGATTGCGAATATTCCCAAGCTCAATATAGCAAGCAACTGCCTTAGTTTCGCGCAATGTGAAAAGATTCCTTTCTGAAACTGTGCCGTGATATTGGCGCCCGGGCTGAGCTTTTTTGTATTTCTTATTTATGGTTTGATGAAGTGATTTTGCAAGTGAATGACCCTCGCTGCTATTTGGAGCATAATAAAAGAAAATATCAATCCTTTTACTATTTGAGCGGGAATCGATATGAATTTCGAGAACCTGCTGAAGCTTTGCCTTTTCTTTATGCTTTTCGTAAAGCTCGTTTACTATGTCCGTCCTTTGCTTTAATCTCGCTGCCTGCTGACTTGCAATTTCCTCTCCGTTAATTAGCTTTTCATTTGAACTGTTGTTTAAATATTTATCGTCCCTAATTCCATCATTTTCATCTTGAACTATGATATAAACAGTTGCCGCCATTTGCAAAAGATTTCTTGCTAAGCGAAGCGTAACGTCATAAGCATATTCATCTTCGTGAAGCTCAACCCCATTATGATACCCAATAGCACCAGGATCGGGACCGCCATGCCCAGAAATCAAATAGTATACGCAACCTGAAAGTGAGCTATCAATAATATCAACTTTTTCATATTTTTTTCCAAAAATTGGATATACGTTCGCTTTTGCTTTCTCACTTTCTTTTTTAAATTCTTTTTTTGCAATCTTGCTCGCCTCATTTGAACTGCTTAAAAGATGAAGCGGGACGAATAGCTTTTTACTCTTTTTGAATGATTTACGAATTAGCTTTTTTTCTAAGAGTTTTTTATTGTAATTCTCAATTTCTTTTGCTATATTATAATCGGAAATTCCAATGGAACTTCTAATGTTTTTATTGTTAAAAGAGAAAATGGCAACAGGCAAATTGTATTTAAATCCTTTCAGTAAGTTATTGTTTTTATCGAACTTATTCCCATTGATTTGATAAAAAAGATCGATGCTTGCTTGGTCGCTTGGGAGTTCGTATCTATAAAGCAAGTTAAGGATGCCATCTCCTGCTTTTGGCTTAACTTTTAAATACTCAAAATCTTGGCTATGTGTTGAGAAAATGGAAAATGTAAATACGAGGAGGAGCAGCAATTTTTTCATAATAAATAAAGCGATTGTCTTTACTTTAAGAGCAATTTACAAAAAATATTTAGCATTTTAAAGAATACTTTTTTATTAAAATAACATTGCATAAATTTGAGATCATAATATAATAATTTATTATTCTATAAAGGATAGGGAAATATGAAAATCAGAAAAGAAGATGCCCTTGAATATCATAGTTCAGGACGAAAAGGAAAAATTGAAGTAGTTACTACAAAGCCATGCATTACGCAGCGCGATCTGTCTTTGGCATACACGCCGGGAGTTGCGGAGCCATGCAGGGAAATTGAAAAAGACCCGAGCAAGGTCTTTGAATATACTGCTAAAGGAAACCTTGTTGCGGTAATTTCTAATGGCACAGCAGTTCTTGGCTTGGGTGATATTGGTCCCGAGGCTGGAAAGCCAGTAATGGAAGGGAAAGGCGTTTTATTTAAAGTTTTTGCTGATATTGATGTTTTTGATATTGAGCTTCGCTCAAAAGATGTTGACGAAATTATTAGGATTTGCGAGGTGCTTGAGCCTACTTTTGGAGGCGTTAATCTTGAGGACATAAAAGGACCGGAATGCTTTTATATTGAAGAAGCTTTGAAAAAAAAGCTTACTATTCCAGTTTTTCACGATGACCAGCACGGAACTGCAATCATAAGCGGTGCCGCACTTATTAATGCGGTAGATGTAGCAGGTAAAAAACTTGAAGAGGTGAAAGTAGTGTTTAATGGAGCCGGGGCTTCGGGCATTGCTTGCGCGAAATTTCACATCTCGCTCGGTGTGAAAAAAGAAAATCTAATAATGTGTGATTCAAAGGGCGTAATTTACAAAGGAAGAAGCGAAGGTATGAATGTTTTTAAAGAGGAATTTGCTTCTGACACAAAAGCAAGGACTTTGGCTGAGGCAATTGCCGGGGCTGATGTTTTTGTTGGACTATCGCAAGGCAATTCAGTTAGCAAAGAGATGGTGAAGTCGATGGCACCAAATCCGGTTATTTTCGCTATGGCAAATCCAGATCCAGAAATTACTTACGAAGATGCGATGAGCGTTCGCGATGATTTAATTATGGCAACAGGACGCTCAGATTATCCAAATCAAGTTAATAATGTTCTTGGCTTCCCCTTTATTTTTAGAGGAGCGCTTGACGTCCAATCTACCACAATTAATGAGCCGATGAAGCAAGCTGCTGCTTATGCCCTTGCCGCTCTTGCAAAGGAGGAGGTGCCGGAAAGCGTTAAAAAAGCATATAACGTTGAGGAGATGAGCTTTGGACGCGATTACATTATACCAAAGCCATTTGACACGCGAGTGCTTACCTGGGTGGCGCCGGCTGTTGCTAAAGCTGCAATGGATACTGGGGTTGCTGAAAAACCAATCGAAGACTTTGAAGAATACAAGCGACAACTCGATATTCGTATGGGACGCTCAGAGCGGATTATGACCCGCATTTATCAAAAGGCAAAGGCAAATCCAATGCGTATTGTCTTCCCGGAGGGCGAAAAGCAAAGGATTATTAAAGAGGCAGAAAGGAGTGTTTTCGATGGAATTGCTAAACCTATTTTGCTTGGGAATGAGAGCGTGATTAGGCAGGTTGCTGAGGAACATGGAATAAACCTTGAAGGAATTGAAATAATATATCCTAAAAAATTTCCAAGAATTAATCAGTATATTGATGAGTATTGGAAATTGAGACAGCGAAGGGGCGTTACTCTTGTTGAAGCTAAGGATAGATTGCTCAACAGTTATAACTATTTTGGCACTATGATGCTTCATTTTGGTGATGCAGATGGCTTAGTTGCGGGCTTAATCACTCATTATCCGAATACTATACGTCCGGCTTTGGAAATTATTGGCAGAGATGAAAGGTATCAAAGAGTATCGGGTATATTTATCGTAACGACAAAAAAAGAAACATATTTTTTAAGCGACACTACAGTAAATCCCGACCCAAGTGCCGAAGACCTTTGCGACATTACATTGCAAGCTGAGGAATTTGTAAGAAACTTTGATATTAAGCCAAGGGTTGCTATGCTTGCATATAGCAACTTTGGTTCGGCTCCTGGCATCACATCAGAAAAAGTTCAAAAAGCACTTGCTTTAATAAAAGAGAAAAAGCCCGATTTAATGATAGACGGAGAAATGCAAGCCGATACCGCAGTTGCACCAGAAATTATTGAAGAGTTTTTTCCATTTAGTCCCTTGAAAGAAGGAGCTAATGTGCTTATTTTCCCAAATTTAAACTCTGGAAATATAAGTTTCAAGCTATTGCAAAGAATGGGTGGCGCTCATTTAATTGGACCGGTTTTGCAAGGTTTTTCAAAAGCGGTTCACGTTATGCAGCGTGGCGCAGAGTTAAATCATATTAGTGATATGATTGCTATTGCAGTTGTTGATGCGCAGCAAAAAGCAGCTGTGAAGTAGGATGATAAAGATTTATTGGGACAAGAAAGATTAGCGCTAAATTCATTCATCCGATGACTTGTAGCCATCGGATGAATTTTTTTTAAATCAATATTTCTTAGTCTAATTTGTCTAATTAATCTAAGAAATGAACAAACAAACCATCGCGAAGCTTTGGTTCAAACCAAGTGGACTTTGGAGGCATAACTTTGCCAGCATCTGCAATGTTAATAAGCTCATCAACAGAGGTTGGGAACATCGAAAAAGCAAGCACCATCTCACCAGAATCGACTCGTCTTTCTAATTCATTAAGTCCTCTTATTCCACCAATAAAATCAATTCTATTGCTCGTTCTTGGGTCTTCGATACCGAGAATAGCATCTAAAACATACTTTTGAAGCATTGCCACATCAAGCACTTCCACTGGGTCATCTGTTTTCAGATATTCATCTTTGAAATTGAGCTTATACCATTTTTTTCCAATATATAAGCCAAGCTCAGCTTTTTTGCTTGGTTTTACTTGGCTTGGGCTTTCTTCAATATTGAAAATAGATTTGATTTTATTGAAAAATGCCTCTTCACTTAAGCCATTCAAATCTTTAACAACACGGTTATAATCCATAATGAAAAGATGGCTTGCGGGGAAAAGCACAGCAAGATAGAAATTGTATTCTTCATCTCCTTTATGATTTGGGTTTGCCTTTTGCTTCTCGCGACCTACAATGCCAGCTGCGGCAGAGCGGTGATGCCCATCAGCAACGTAAAAATAATCTACGCCAGCCAGGAGCGATTGAATTTTATCAATACATTCTTTCTTTTTAATAACCCAAACTTGGTGCTGAATGCCATCTTGTGAAACGAAATCATTTTCCGGCTCTTGGGCAACGACTTTTTTAATCATTTCATTAATTTCATCTTTGTCCCGATAAGTTAAAAAGACTGGACCAGAGTGCGAGTTGGTAACTCTTACGTGGTTTGAGCGGTCTTCTTCTTTATCTTTACGAGTTTTTTCGTGCTTCTTTATAACTTCATTCCAATAATCATCAACCGAGGCGGCGCCTACTAATCCGTATTGTGTTCTGCCGTCCATTGTTTGAGCATACACATAAAAATATGGTTCTGGGTCTTCAACTAATACTTTCTTATTAATTAAATTCCAAAGATTTTCTTTCCCTTTTTCGTAGACGCGAGGGTCGTATAAATGAATGCTTGGGTCGAGGTCAATTTCTGGTTTTCCAATATGTAAAAAAGAAAGCGGGTGCCCTTCTACTTCCTTGCGTGCTTCGTTTGAATTTAATACATCATAAGGTTTTGCAGCAACTTCAGCAGCAAACTCTGGTTTTGGTCTAAATGCCTTGAAAGGACGATAAACTGCCATTATTTCTCCAATTTTTATTATTTCTTTAAAGTAGCAACAATTTTTTCTGCAATTTCAATTCCAACTCTGTCTTGAGCTTCTTCTGTTTGAGCGCCGATATGTGGTGTAACAGAGACGCGTGGGTGGTTAACCAAAGCGGCTTGCGCTTCTGCTGCCGGTTCGATTTCAAAAACGTCTAAGCCAGCATATTTTACTTTTCCGCTATTTAAAGCATCGAGCAAATCGCTTTCTTTTATAACTCCACCGCGGGCACAGTTCACTATGACAACCCCATCTTTCATTTTAGCAAATTCCGCAGCTGTGATCGTTGGTCCTTCTGATTTTACAAATGGAATGTGAAGAGAAATAAAATCTGAGTTCGCCAAGACTTCGTCTTTGCTAACTAATTTTACATCTAAATCGCTTTCTTTTACCCAGGGGTCGTGAGCAATAACTTTCATTGAAAGACCTAAGGCGCGCTTTGCGACTTCTTTACCAATATTTCCGATGCCGATTAGACCAAGGGTTTTGCCTGTTAATTCCATTCCTTTTGAGTAATCTTTCTTGGGCCACTTGCCTTGACGCATTTCAGTATTGCTCAAATTTAAAAAGCGCGATACGGAAAACATGTGTCCGATAGCAAGCTCAGCAACAGAAATGGAAGAGGCGCCAGGAGTATTTAAAACTGGAATTCCTTTTTCTTTTGCGTAGTTTACATCTATATTATCAAGTCCGACACCACCGCGTGCAATAGCTTTTAACTTTAGGCCGGCGTCTATCACTTCTTTAGGCACTTTAGTTGCGGAACGAACTAAAATAGCATCGAAATTCGGAATATTTTGAACTAATTCCTCGGGAGAGTATTTTTGAATAACAACCTCTAATCCCGCCGCTTTCATTATCTCGGCTCCTTGAGCAGAAATTCCCTCAGCAACTAATACTTTCATTATTTCTCCTTGAAAAAATTAACAATAACAAATTATAAAATTAATGAAAATTAAGCATCTTTCCAAATTATTTTGCTTATAAAGTTATTCATTAGCTCGATTGCGTGTAAAAGTAGAATTATTTGCATTATACAATAAAGAATTGTTAAAATAGTCTATAAAAAAGTTATAAAGAACTATATAAGCAAAGAGTTTGAGTTTGCAATTTTGCATAAACTCGAATAGATATTTTTAAGAAAGGTATTTTTAATTTGCAAAAATACTTGTGGAATGGAATTACTAAAAAATAAAAAAATAAATGGATAAAGTAGAGCTACAAATAGAGAGAATAAGTCAAAGCCCAGCTGGAGCTAATGCTTATGCACTGCTTTTAAAAGAAGTTGCAGGGAAAAGGAGACTCCCAATAATTATTGGCGCATTCGAGGCTCAGGCGATAGCCGTTGTTCTCGAAGACTACAAGCCGCCAAGGCCTATGACCCACGATTTGCTGTATGAGGTTGTTAAAGAGTTCCAAATTTCTTTAACCGAGGTTTATATTGATGAGCTTCGCGAAGGCACTTTTTACGCAAAGCTAATCTTTGATGAGCTGAGCTTGGAAGTTGACGCCAGACCAAGCGATGCCATTGCCCTTGCAGTTCGTTGCAATGCTCCAATATTTATTAAAGAAGAGATTTTGGACGAAACTTCTTTCTTCTCACTTGCCGATGACGAAGATGAAAATTTAAAGCTGCCAAATCTGCCTTTTCAGCAAAAGCGAAAAAAAGAGAAAGCCCCAAAAACTCGCTTAGAGTATTTAGAAGAACAGCTTGAAAGGGCAATAAAAAATGAAGATTACGAAAGAGCCGCCGAGCTTAGAGATGAAATTAGCAAAATAAATGATGACGATGAAAAGTGAAAGCCTTAGTGCGATAAATACAAAAGGAAAAATAAATTGAGTTTATAAATAATTTTGAGATGAAATGAAGCGAATTGAAGGGGATTTTAATGCAAAAGGAAAAAAGTTTGCATTAGTGGTTTCAAGGTGGAACCAATTTATTGTTAATAAAATGCTCGAAGGAGCTATTGATGCTCTTAAGCGTCATGACGTGGCCGATGATGATATAACTATTGCATACTGCCCAGGAAGTTTTGAGATTCCGCTTGTTGTGAAGCAGTTTGCAATGAAAAAAGAATACGATGCAGTTATTGCTATTGGCGCTGTAATTCGAGGCTCAACTCCACATTTCGACTATATTGCAGCTGAGGTAACAAAGGGCATTGCAAGCGTTATGCTCGAAACAAATAAACCCTGTATCCTCGGGGTTCTCACTACCGATACCATTGAGCAGGCTATTGAAAGAGCTGGCACTAAATCTGGAAATAAAGGATTTGATGCAGCGCTGTCTGCTATTGAAATGGTCTCGCTTATGAATTCTATTTAACTAATTGAATATTACCAATTTGCAGATGCTTATTTTATAAAAAAATAATTATTAATGAAATTAAAAATAAGTATATTTTGCCTTTTTGCTATAATCCATTTTTACGCTTTTGCTGAAATCCGATTAGAAAACTGGAAAAACCACAGTTCCTATTTGCAAGCAACTGCTGTCTCAGTTGATTCAAAATATAGAATTTGGGCTGGCACAAGCGGCGGCGCCTTTATGTATGATAGAGAAAAAGACGAATTCACTACATTCAACAATCTTAATGGTCTTTTCGCAGCAGATGTTTCAGCTTTATATTGCGACAAAGAAAGCAAAAAAATATTTATTGGCACAGAAGAAGGCGTTTTAACGATAGTAACAGAAGATTTAATGTGGGAGCATTTTCTTGACATTCAATCGGCAAAGTTTCCCAATGCAAAAATCAATCGCTTTTTGAAGCACAATAATTTACTATTCATTGCTGGCGGCTTCGGTTTAGCAGTTTTTGATTTAGAAAAAAAGGTTTTTAAAGAATCAATTTTTCGCTTTGGAGATTTTGATAAGCAATCGAATGTAAACGATTTGATTATTGAAAACGAAACTATTTGGGCAGCAAGCTCATCTGGTGTCGCTTGCGCAAATATCAATTCTACTATTGCCAATCCATATTCTTGGGCAACTTATTCTACTAATCAGGGCTTAAACGACAAGGAAGTAATTGCTCTCGCTCTTTTTAATGGAGAAATTTATGCTGGAACTAAAAAAGCAGTATTTAGGTTTTCAAAAGACACATTTTTGTTGGAGCAAAAAGTTGAAGATTGGGACGAAGTAAAAAAGCTTGACGAGTATAAAAATGAGCTTTTAATCACAAGTCAGTATTTTATAAAAACGCTTTTTGATAGAACTGTTTATTCTCCTTTTGCTGGAATTATCGATGGTAGCTATATCGAGCAGGGACGCGATACTTTTTTACTTGCAAATTTCCGAAATCAGGGCGTTTTTTATTATAAAGATGAGCTTGTAAAACAGCTTTTGCCTAACGGTCCATATTCAAATATTTTTGGCGACCTGTCTATTGCAGCTAACGGAGATTTGTGGGCTGCTACGAGTAATTCTCCTCGAGGACGTGGTTTTATGCGTTTAAGCAAGGGGAGATGGACTAACTTCTTTCTCGATTCTTTTCCAGAATTAAAATCAAACGATTACTATAAAATATATTGCGGCATAGATAATTCTGTATATGCAAGCAGCTGGGGAGCTGGATTTTTAAAAATTAGTTCTTTTGGCGATTCCCTTGCTTTCGAAAACTTTTCTAAGAACAACTCACCTTTAAGCTCCGTTGCAAGTTCGCCTGATTATGTAATCACAGGTGAGATCACTCATGATAAGCGTGGGACATTGTGGGTTGTAAATTACGGAGAAGTAAGCAGCGGTCCTGTTCTTGTGGCTTTGTCAGAGGGCAAATACCATTCTTTTCCGAATGCTATCTCGCCGAGTAATCGTTATTTTATCCCTATTGCCGTAGATCTTTCTAATACAAAGTGGCTTGGCTCTGACCACAACGCCGGTTTGTTATATTTTAATGAAATTGAAAACCTTGAAAATAAAAGCGATGATGTTTCTGGACAGCTAACAATGTCTAATTCTGCTTTGCCGAGCAATATCGTTAAGTGCATTGAGGTAGATAAATCGGGCTATGTTTGGATTGGCACCGAAAATGGACTTGCTGTGATTTACACTCCATCGACAGTTTTGAACAATAGAACTGCTGTGGTGAGGCAAAACAATTTGCTTGGCTCAATTCGGGTGAATGATATAATGATTGACGCTTTGGATAATAAGTGGATTGCCAGCAATAATGGTGTTTGGGTGCTGAATTCCGACTGCAGCGAGCTTTTGCATTATATAAACAAAAGCAACTCTCCAATTATTGACAATAACGTTATTTCCTTGGCATCGAATCCAGAAACGGGGCAGATATATTTTGGCACAAATTCCGGTCTTTCTGAGGTTTTTAGTATTTCTATCTCGCCTTTGCCAGACTTTGATATTAGCTGCTATCCTCAGCCTTTCGACCCGCAATTTGACGGGGAATTAACGATAGACGGCTTGTCTGAAGAATCGCAAATTAGAATACTCACTATTAGCGGGGATTTCGTTAAAGAAATTACGAGTTATAGCAGAAAAGCTATCTGGGACGGCAAAGATTTTAGAGGGAATTACGTTAGCTCCGGGGTTTACGTTATTTCAGCATCATCGGCGAGCAAAGGAAATGCTGGAATAGCAAAAATTGCAGTAATTAGAAAGTAGCCTTGTAAAAACAAAAATCATTGCGTTACTATAATTAATGATGTTTACTCAAGTTTAAAACTACAAATTAAGAAATGTCTTTATTTAAACGCTGATAACAAAAGGGCTTGTCTCCCGCTGGCGCGGGCTGGAAAGAAAAAAGAATACAAAAAACTTATAATGGATATATTATGTTAGAAATACTTGAAAAAGAAGACAAATACTTGATAATGCTCGATAAAGAGCATATAAGCGAAAAGCAGCTTAACATTATCAAGAAATATTTATCTATTCTGTTAAGCGATATGGATTTTGTCGATGATGAAGATCAATCGGAATTAGAGCTTTTGTTGGAGAGTTTAAGCGACTACGATAAAGAGATTATAGAGGTCAAGTAGTATAGCATTTGAAAGTAAGTATTAAAAAAATAAATTTTAAAATATTTAGAAAGATTGATATGAAAAAAAATTATATTATTGCCTCAATCGCCCTGCTTTTCTCAATAGCTTTTTTATTCAGCTGCGCTCAAATTAAGCAAATAACGCAGACCTTGGCAAATTTAGAAAATTTGAAGTTCAAGCTTGGCGATGTAAATAATTTCAGACTTTACAACGTTTCTTTGACTGATAAAAAAAGCATTTCCGATTTTTCAGTAGTCGATGCCGCAAAATTCCTTAATTTATTTAATCAAAATAAAATGCCCGCAGAATTTACTTTAAATCTTCTTGTAAAAAATCCAAATGACGGAGCCCAAGGAACAAGCAAGCAGCTTGCCACTATAAGCAAATTGGATTGGCGACTCATTATTGATGATGTTCCCACTATAAATGGAACGATTAATCAAAGCATTTCCGTTCCTGGAAGCTCGCAGGAAGTTGAAATTCCTATTGGTATTTCTTTAGATTTATTGGAGTTTTTTAATAATAAAAGCTATGAAAATTTGTTTAATTTAGCTCTTGCTATTGGCGGAGTAAATTCAAGCGCCGCTCGGCTGAAATTGGATATTAAGCCAACAGTAAGCACTCCTATTGGAGCAATGGTTTACCCAGGTAGAATAACTGTTTTAAATACAGAATTTAAAAGCAAATAGAAATTGAAGGTTTTCTTTTTTAAAAATGATTGTAATTTCTTTTAATCTTTTCATATATTTGTTATTTTTTTAATGTTGATAAATATAAAACTAAAGGTTTAAAAGCAAAATTGAAAGAAAAGATTGAGATAGATAAACCGCAGTGTAATTGCGGAGTGGTTGGAGTTTTCAATCATCCGCAAGCCGCACTCACTTCGTATTACGCTTTGCATTCTTTGCAGCACCGCGGGCAGGAAGCCGCCGGGATTAGCTCTTTTTACTATGACGAGAAAAAAAAGAAAATGCGATTTGTTTCTGAAAAAGGCTTTGGGCTTGTGTTAGACGTCTTTTCAGATGGCAAGCTGCTTACCGAGTATTTAAAGGGCAATTCTGCTATTGCTCATAATCGCTATTCTACTACTGGCTCCTCAAAAAAGTCAAACATCCAGCCTTTCAATATTATTTACCATAGCGGAATACTTTCCATAGCTCATAATGGGAATTTGACAAATACCCGTTGTTTAAGAAAATTCCTTCATCAGCGAGGTGCCATATTTCAGACCACTACCGATACCGAGCTTATTCTTCATTTAATTGCTCATAGCCAAAAGGAGAAAAAAATTGACCAAATCCGCGAGGCATTGCAATTTGTGGAGGGCGCCTATTCATTTGTCATTCTAACGGAGGATTCTTTAATTGCAGCACGCGATCCTTATGGTTTTCGCCCGCTCAATATCGGCAGAATTAAGCTTGAAGATGGCACTTATTCTTACATAGTGGCGTCTGAGACCTGTGCCTTTGATATTGTCGATGCTGAGTTTGTTAGAGATGTTAAGCATAATGAAATTGTGGTTATCAACCAAAAGACCTGCGAAACAGGCGAGATGCAATCTTACAAAATAGTTGAAAAGACACCAGAGGCGAGACACTGCATTTTTGAATATATTTATTTCTCGCGTCCAGATAGCCAGATCTTTGGGCATAACGTTGATAAAGTTCGTAGGAAGTTGGGGAAAGTGCTTGCCGAAGAAAGTCCAATTGTTCTTGAAAATAATGAAAAGCTCTCTGTGATTTCTGTTCCAGACAGCGCCAATACGGCATCGCTTGGCTACGCTAAAATCAACAAGTGCTTTCATGAAAATACAGTTTTTGAAATTGGGTTAATCCGAAGTCATTACGTTGGAAGAACTTTTATTGCACCGGGACAGGAGAATAGAATTTTCAGAGTGAAAGTAAAGTTTAATCCTGTGAAAGGCGTGATAGAAAATAGAGTGATTTTGTTGATCGATGATTCAATCGTTCGCGGAACGACATCGAAAGCACTTATTAAGATATTGAAAAGTGCCAAGCCAAAGCAGGTTCATTTGAAAGTAACGGCTCCGCCAATAAAATTTCCCTGTTTTTATGGAATGGATTTTCCAAATCGGGAAGAGCTTATTGCTAACTCGCACAGCAGCATTGAGGAAATAAAGGAAGTAATTGGGGTAGATTCGCTGCACTATTTATCTATTGAAAGTTTGCTTGCTGCCGTCCCAAAAGATGAAGGGATTAGCTATTGCACTGCTTGCTTTACCGGGGACTACCCAGTTGAATACGACAAAAAGCTAAACAGAACTCTTTTCTGAGAATTTAAGCGAGAATGCCAATAGTTGGCTTCTCTTTCTTGAAAAATTATTTTTTCTATATTTTTTTTCCTAAGTGCGTAGGTGAAAATATGTGTTGCTGGCAAAATAGCTGCTGAAATTTGTATTTTTACCGCGCAAACTTATAAAAACCTTTCCCACCAAAGGGCAAGCATTAGCAAAGAATAAATACGTTTCCCGTCATTTTTAGGAGAATTTTTGTGAAGGATAAGAAGCTCTTCAATGGAATCTTTTTTAAATAAGCCACTTTTCAGCAGGTCCGAAGAAAGTAATTTATCTTTTGTATAGGCAAACCATTCATTGCGAAACCATTCATTGACAGGCGCCCAAAAGCCCTGCTTTTTTCTGTAAATAATCTCTTTTGGAAGCACTGGCTCTATCGCTTTTTTTAGCAGAGTTTTAGTTTCATTCAAATTTGGAACTTTCACCCTTTCCGGCAAAGCAAGTGAAAGCTCAACTATTCGGTGGTCAAGAAAAGGAACGCGTGTTTCAATGCTATGAGCCATTCCAATTTTATCTGCACGCATCAGCAAAAGCTCTGGGAGTCGAAAGCTAATGTCCATAATAAGATTTGTTTGTAAAAAATCTGCTTCTGGATTCATTTGGCGCGATAGCTCCTCCAAACTTTTTGCGTATTTTATTGGATTTTCTGCTAAATGCTCAAAGTTTTTATTAAATAGTTTTTTTAAATGCTCAGAGGAGAAAATTGGATTTCCGGCAGCGTAAAATGGTTCTTTCAAACTTGCCCGCCTTATATATTCCAAAGCGTCAAGCTTTCGCGAATTTTTTAAGCATATAGAGGAAGTTTTATAAGCAAATTTTCTTAAAAATGGTGGAAGCGTTTGATATTTGCTCAGGTATTTAGAATAAATATTGAAATCGCGCAAACTGCTTTCATATCCGCAAAACTGCTCATCGCTCCCTTCGCCAACTTGCACTACAGCTGTTCCATCATCGCGAGTCAGTTTGCTTAAAAAATATAGCGGCAAGCAGACTGGGTCTCCATTTGGTTCATCTTCGAACCATGGGAGCTGTTCCAAAATGCCAAAACAATCCGATTCCGTGATTAAAACCTCTTTATGCTCTGTTTTGAAAAGCTGTGAGACCTTGCGTGCATACTCTAATTCATTATATTTTTCTAAATCTTTAAAACCCACGGTATAGCTTTTAATAGGTTTACTCGATATTTCTGACATAATGGCGGCGTTTAAACTTGAATCAAGCCCTCCACTCAAAAAGACAGCCAAAGGAAGGTCGCTCATCATCCTCGATTCAACAGACGAGCGAAACATTTGAAAAAGCAGTTCCTTTGCTTCGTTAAAATCTAAATCTTTGTAATCAGAAAGCTTGCAGTAAGGATTCCAATATCTTTTTATTTCAAGCTCGCCATTTTGCTTTAATTTCAAACAATGCCCAGCCTGCAGTTTTTTTATATTTTTAAATAAGGAAGACTTGTGGCAGCTCATTCCTAAGCTTAAATAATTTGGAATTTCTTCTATATTCGCTTCAACTGAAAGAGCGGGAAATTGTAAAATCGATTTTATTTCACTTGCAAAAATGAAATAGCCATTTTGGATTGTATAATAAAAAGGCTTTTTCCCAAGTCGGTCTCTTGCTGCAAAAAGCTCTTTTTTTTCATTATCCCAAATTGCGAAAGCGAACATTCCATGCATTTTTTCTAATATGTCTTTCCCCCATTCAGAATAGCCGTAAATTATTGATTCCGTGTCAGTTTGCGATTTATATTTATAGCCTTTATCGATTAGCCGCTTGCGAATATCCAAATGATTATAAACCTCGCCATTAAGCACTATGCTAAATCTTCCGTCTTCTGTGTGCATTGGCTGAGCTCCGGCTTTGCTTAAATCAATTATTGAAAGGCGGCGAAAAGCCAAACCGCAACTCCTATCCTCATTTAGCCACTGCCCTTCGTCATCTGGCCCGCGATGAACAATTTGATCGCTCATTCTTTTTAAAAGATTAATATTAATTTTGCTTTCTGCTTGATTATATTTTACTATGCCAGCTATTCCGCACATATCAAAGAAACTTCAATTATAAAAAGGCAAATTAAAGAAAAAAATGCCGAATTGAAAGATAGAAATCGTTTTTATTGGTGCTTGCACCTGTTTTTTACTATTTTTCTTTTCTGCCAGCAAAAAATCTTAATAAAAAAAGGAAAGCAATTCAGATCGGGCGGGCAAAGTGGAAAGAACTTGACCAAGTGCTTATTATTCTTTGCAATTAAATCATAAATATATTAATTTTGTGAAGAGAATGGAAATAAAACTATGATAAAAAAGATATTTTTTTGGATTTTAAAATTATTAGGAGCGTTTTTCTTACTTTCCATACTGACCGTATTAGTGTATAAGTTTGTCAATCCTCCTTTCACTCCGCTGATGCTGATAAGAGTGGTTGAGGGAGCATTAGACGGCGAACTGGTTGGAGTGAGCAAGGAATGGAAAGATTACGATGATATTTCCAAAAATGTTTTTCGCGCTGTAATTTCTTCTGAAGATGCCAAATTTTTAAAGCACGGCGGTTTTGATTGGAAAGCTATCGAAAATGCAAAAAAATATAATGAAAAGTTTAAAGGGAAAAAAGTCCGAGGAGCCAGCACTATTTCTATGCAAACAGCAAAAAACGTTTTCCTTTGGCAAAGTAGAAATTATGTAAGAAAAGCATTAGAAGCGTATTTTACTGTTCTTATTGAATATATTTGGGGAAAAAAAAGAATTCTCGAAGTTTATGTTAACGTTATAGAGATGGGGGCTGGCGTTTATGGAATTGAGGCAGCTTCTCAAAAATACTTTCAAAAAAGCGCTAGTGATTTAACAAAACGCGAAGCTGCGCTGATAGCTGCAATCTTGCCAAATCCTCGATACCGCTCTGCAGCTTCTCCAACGCCGTATTTAGAGAAAAGACAGGCATTTATACAAAAAAGAATGAACGGAATTGCTCTCCCAAAAACAAATTAATCTGGGTCGTAATCAAAATCAATCACAGTTCGTTCCCCGCATTTGCAGAGTATCTCAATACTTGTTATTTCGTTTTTACTATTTCTATTTACCAATATTGTAGAACTTTCACCATTTGCATCAAGCTCGTTTGCAACTATGTCTGGAATTTCGATAAAACCACTATCTGCTTTGATCTTATCCCCAGAAATTATATTTGAATCTGCTTTAACGGAATGCGTGCCGGAAATACGCGGAAGAGTTAGAAAATCCTTGAAGTTTTGCTTTAAAAAATTTGCTTCTTCATTTGCTTCGTTTTCTTGGAAATCGTCTGCATACTCGATTTTGAAATTTCGCTTTTTATACTCCTCGTCTGAGCATTCAATTAACTTATCAATATCAAGATTTTCCAAGCCGATCGTGCTATGCTTTTTGCCAGTAGGTTTTTCTTTTTCATAGCGATTGACAACGTCTTTGCTGTCGAACTGCTCTTCAAATGGGTTATTTTCTATGTTTTCTTCCATTTTACTGTGTTTTATTATTTATAAGTTAACCTAAGCATTTTCAGCCGATTGAATCAAGGATTGAATCGAAAATACTGATTCCGTCATCGCAGCCCAGTGCGGGATCTGAATAACGCTCTGGATGAGGCATCAATCCAAGGACATTGCCTTTTTTATTGACAATCCCGGCTATATTGTTCAAAGAGCCGTTTGGATTTGCACTTTGGCTTGTTTCACCATCTTGATCGCAATATTTAAAGGCAATTCTATTTTGATCCTCCAATTCTTTAATCAAATCGGGAGTGGCAAAATAATTTCCATCGCCATGGGCGATTGGAAAACGCATAATCTTATTTTTTTCTATTCTGCTTGTAAAAGGAGTAGAATAATTCATTGTTTTTAAAAAAATATCTTTGCAAACAAAGTGCAAGGACGCATTGCGAAGCAAAGCACCGGGCAATAGTTTAGATTCAATAAGTATTTGAAAACCATTGCAGATACCGATTACTAATCCACCTTTATTAGCAAAAGTTATAACTTCTTTCATTATGCTTGAATGACTTGCAATAGCGCCACATCGCAAATAATCGCCGTAAGAAAAACCGCCGGGCAAAATAATGCAATCAAGTCCAGCGGGTAAAACCTTATCTTTATGCCAAATAAATTCCGCATCTTGCTTTGAGCAAATTGCCGTTGCCCACCAAGAATCGCGGTCGCAATTTGACCCCGGAAAAACTACAATGCCGTATTTCATTTTTTTTCTATCCTCACTTCGTAATGCTCAATAATTGGGTTTGCTATCAATTTTTCGCAGGCATCGTCTACTTGCGTTTTTGCGTCCTCAGCCGATTTGGCAGCTATTTCCAATTCTACATATTTTCCAATCCGAACATTATTAATTTGCTGAAATTGAAGTGAATGGAGAGCTTTTTCTACTGCTTTGCCTTGCACATCTAAAATTTCTTTGTGAAGCATTATTTTTATTCTTGCTAAATAAGTGCTCATTTCTTTTGCTCTTTTATTTTAAATTAAGTAAATTACAAAACTTATAAAAACGTTTATAAACTATGTAAATTACAATTTTAAAATAAATAAACAAAATATTATATGATGAAAAAAGAAGCTCCTTTTTTAATAATTGCGGGTCCATGCCTAGTTGAGTCGAAAGAAATGCTTTTTGCGGTGGCTTCGGAGCTTGTGAATATTTGCTCAAAGCACGATGTGGAATACATTTTCAAATCTTCTTATAAAAAGGCAAATCGCACATCCGCTGCTTCTTTCACGGGGATTGGCGATGAACTTGCATTGAGCTATCTTGCTGAAATTAAAGAAAAATTTAAGATTAGAGTTTTAACTGATGTTCATTCGATAGAGGAAGCAAAGCTTGCCGCTCGATACGTTGATATTTTGCAAATACCAGCTTTTCTTTGTCGACAAACTGAGCTTTTGCAAGCCGCTGCAAGAACGGGACTAACAGTAAATATAAAAAAAGGGCAATTCCTTGCTCCTCAAGATATTGGCAAAGCAGCACAAAAAATTGAATTAGAAGGGAATAAGGATATTTGGCTAACTGAGCGCGGGACATTTTTCGGTTATCACAATCTTGTTGTAGATTTCCGCTCTTTAGTAATAATGAAAGAGTTTGGCTACCCGGTGATTTTCGATGCAACGCATTCCGTTCAATTGCCTTCTCAAAGCGATGTTTCTTCTGGTCAGCCTCAGTTTATTTTGCCGCTTGCCCGAGCAGCAGCAGCGGTTGGAATTGACGGACTTTTCTTTGAAACGCACCCAGAACCAAACAAAGCAAAAAGCGATGCCGCATCGCAACTCCCTTTAAATCAAGCAGAAACATTGATTGAGCAAATAATGAAAATTGTTCGATTAGGTTCGATTTAAATGAAAGTAGAACAAGCATCTTGCTTGTTGTCAAAGAAATTTTTGCGCTGGGGGTGGATATTTATATTCTTTTTCTGAACCTTGATTTTCTTGATTGAAGGATTGCTTGATTTTTCATTTATTGAATTATCCCCCGCCAGCGGGGGACACCTTGTTCTTTTCCTCCAGACTTTTTTCTTCTGCTTTCTTTCTTCTGCTTTCTGTAAAAGGGCGCTGGGGGGATTTTCTTTCCTGGATTCTTCACTATCGTTCAGAATGACCCTGCTACAGCAGCTCAACCGATGACTTCGAGTCATCGGATGAGTAAAAATTCAGTTCTTTGGCATTTCAATTTAAATAAAGGCAACCCTATATTGCGTTAAAAACAAAAATAATATGTAACTATTTTAATGAAATACGTCTTATAAACAAATAGAAAAACAATTTTTTCACTTTTTAAGGTCATTTATGAAAAATATTAATTTAATACTTGTTTTTTTACTTTTATCTTTTTCAATCTCTTATGGCGTTGACTCAAATCAAGCAGTTCAAGCAAAAGAAAAAGCGAAGGTGAAAATGAGCAAATTTCCAGCCGATTCATTTAAGAGAATGAACGCAAAGAAAGCTTATGAAAAAAATGAAATTAAAGACCAGATAATAAAAAAAGGTATTGAAAACCCTGGCGCCGGAAAAGAAAAAAAGCAAGATAAACCATTAAAAAAAAAGGAGAAACCAAGCAATTCTGCCCTTCCCGAAGAGATTATCGTTCCCTCAGAATTCGATGAGTCGCAAGCAGTCCTAATTTCTTGGCCCTCTTATGCTTTTGATGAAAATGGAGATTGGCTCGATGCTTTGCTGCCCGGTGTTGGGATTTTATGGATTGATGACTCCACTTACTATGTAAAAGAAATTGCGGGCTATATTTGTGATCTTTTTGAAGAAAGTCCTTTTCCAGATCTTTGGGCTCAGCTCGCAAATGCAATTCAGCAAGAATGCGAGGTTTGGATTAGATTAGCAGCTCCCGAAGACACGACTATGCTAAAAAATTGGCTATCAAATCGCGGAACTCCACTTTATAATTATCGCTTTTTTCACGACCCAAGCGGAGAAAATGCCTTTTGGATGCGTGATTTCGGTCCTTATGGCGTTTACTATGGCGAGCAAGACAGCTTAGCCCTTGTTAAAATGACATATTATCCTGATAGAGTGATTGACAACGCCTTTCCTTCTTTTCTTGCAGAGCAACTTGATCTCGATATTTTTCACTCTAATGTGGAGACGGAGGGAGGAAACTATATGAATGATAGCTGGGGACATAATATTTATAGCGATGTGCTTTATGAGAATAATCAAGACGACTTTGGTCCTCTTTTTGTTGATGATAGCGGCTATATCTCTTATTCATATAAAGAGCCAATGACTAAACGGCAAGTCGATGATGAAATAAAGCAGTTTTTACCAGCAAGCAATACTACGATTTTACCAGCTCTTTGGTGTGATGGAGGGACAGGGCATATTGACCTATACTTAAAATTCATTGACGAGGAAACTTTGATTTCTCCAGAATTCCCAAGCGTTTTTAATAATCAATATTTTTATGATTATAAAACTGTCCAAGCCAATCAAAACAAAATAACAAAGCTCAACTCTACATACAATCGAAACTACAAAATTTTAAAAATGCCCGTTCCAACCTCCGATTACGGAACTTACGATGCAACTGATTGCTTCAGCTTTTTTGAAGACCCAAGAAATTACATAAACGGTTTAATTGTAAATAAATCTTTTATCGTTCCAATTTATTCAAACAAATTTAGTGGAAATAAAGATGGTGATAATGAAGCATTAGAGCTTTTAAGGAGCTATTTGCCGGGCTATAATATTGTTGGAATAGATTCGAGGCTGCTCACTACAATGGGCGGCGCAATTCATTGCGTAACAATGCAAATTCCAGCTGACAATCCAATAAGAATTTGGCATCCCTCGATTACTGGTTTGCAAGAGCTGGAGAGCGAATTCCCAATTATTGCAAAATTGAGGAATAGAAGCGGCATCAATACTGCTGTTTGCAAATGGAAAAAGAATTATAAGGGGGAATGGAATACGATTGATTTGAATCTTAGCGATAGCATTTATTCAAACTCCATTGTCGCTTCTGATTTTACTGAATCGGATACCATTCATTATTACATTGAAGTAACAAGCAATAATGGGAAAACAATCCGCAAACCACTTGTTGCGCCTGATGGCTGTTTTACGTTTTACTTCAACAACGCTTCTTCAGTAAATCAACTTGCTAATAAAAATTTTGTTTTGCATCCACCACAGCCCAACCCAAGCATTAGCATAGCAAATTTAAACGTTGAAATCCCAGATTATTCGTATATAAAAATTACTATTTCTGATTTGCTGGGAAATGAAATAGAAACAGTTTTCGATGACTTTTTGAATAAAGGACGGCATTCAATTCCAGTATTTACAGAAAAATATTCTTCCGGTGTATATTTCATAAGAATGCTTACCGGAAATGGAATAATCCAAACGCAGAAATTAATTGTGGAATAGGCGCCTATTAATTTTATGCAAAGTTAGAAAAATTTAACAAGCAAGGATGCTTGTTCTACTAAGTTGTTATATTTTATGCAAAAAAATACTTATTTGGCAAGGGCTTAACAAAAAACAAAATAGCAAAGAAAATACAAAAAAATTCATTATATTAGTAGAATTTATTAACAACTAATCAAGGAAATAAAAATGTATGACAAATTAAAACAAACAGATTTAGAAGTTTTTAACGCAGTTACAAGTGAATATCGCCGCCAGCACGATAAAATTGAGCTTATAGCAAGCGAGAATTTTACATCTCCCTCCGTTATGGAAGCTCAAGGCTCTGTTCTTACGAATAAATACGCCGAGGGATACCCGGGCAATCGTTATTACGGCGGTTGCGAGTGGGTCGATGTTGCAGAAAATATTGCTCGCGATAGATTGAAAGAGCTTTTTGGCGCTGAATATGCAAACGTCCAGCCACACAGCGGCAGCAGTGCTAATATGGCAGTGTATTTTACTTATTTAAAACCGGGCGACACAGTTCTTGGGCTTTCGCTTGCTCACGGTGGACACTTAACCCACGGCTCGCCAGTTAATTTTTCCGGTCGCTTCTTCAATTTTATTCCATACCTTTTAAATAAGGAAACCGAGCGTATTGATTATGATGAAGTGGAAAAATTGGCATTGGAACATAAGCCAAAAATGATTATGGCTGGCGCTTCTGCCTATCCACGCGATATTGATTTTAAACGATTTAGAGAAATTGCAGATAAAGTTGGCGCTTATCTTTTTGCCGATATTGCTCACCCAGCTGGTTTAATTGCAAAGGGCTTTCTAAATAATCCCGTTCCATATTGCGATGTTATTGCAAGCACTACACATAAAACTCTTCGCGGTCCTCGCGGCGGTATAATTATTATGGGTAAAGATTACGAAAATAAATTCGGAATAGTTGCTCAAAAATCTGGTCGCGTCAGAATGATGAGCGAGCTGATTGATTCAAACGTTATGCCAGGCATTCAAGGTGGTCCTCTTATGCATGTTATTGCTGCAAAAGCCGTTGCTTTTGGTGAATGTTTAACTGATAAATATAAGAATTATATTGAGCAAGTAATTAAAAATTCAAAAGCGCTTGCCGAGGAATTGCTAAACAAAGGATATAAACTTGTAAGCGGTGGAACGGATAACCACCTTATGCTTATCGACTTGCAGAATAAAAATATCAATGGTCGCCAAGCCCAAAATGCTCTTGATGAAGCTGCAATTACTTGCAATAAAAACGCAGTGCCTTATGACCCGCTTTCACCTTTTATCACCTCTGGAATTCGCCTTGGCACACCAGCCACAACCACAAGAGGGATGAAAGAAGCAGAAATGAAAATAATTGCTGAATTTATTGACAAAGTAATTATGAATTTCCAAAATGAAAAAGTAATTGAAGAAGTGAAAAATGACGTAGAAGCCTTTACTTCAAAATTCCCGCTTTTCCAAGAATAAAATTTAGTTTTAAAGCTCTTTCCCAAGTTCGCTTGGGAAAGAGTAAATTTGCATTTCTTTACTCATTCCACACAAATCCAAACAAAACGTAAGATATTGAAATAATTGCGATTGTAAAAGCAATCATTTGAAAAAAAAGCGAGCTTGCCTCAAAAAGGCTTGTGCTTTCAAACGAAAGGCGAGTTGCTTCTAATCCCGATAGAATGATTGGCAGCATTATTGGAAAGGAAAGCACTGGAAAAATCGCATTTTTTACGTTTGCTTTTGAAATGATTGCAGAAATTATTGTCGATGCCGAGCCAATGGCAACGCTTCCAAGAATAATTGATGTGAAAAATATTGATAAAGAGCGAAGCTCAATTTGATTTATAAAAAGCAAGAAAAGCATTGAAGCAAAAAGATTTATAATCGCGCAAAGCACTATATTAAAAAGCAATTTCCCAAAATATACCGAGCTTGAGCTGGTATATAATTTTAATAGCATTATAGTGCCTCGCTCTTCTTCACTGACAAAGCTTTTCGAAAGTCCAATCATACTTGTAAAAAACATAATTACCCAAAGGAGTGCCGAGGCAAGCTTTTCGTCTAATTTAGTGCCAGCAACGGAAAAGCCGATGATTGAACTCGATGTAAGTATGAAAAGAAGAATAGCGGAAATTGAATATCTTGTTCGGATTTCGCTTTTTATGTCCTTTTTAAAAACGCTTATGAAAGCTTTCATTATTTATTCTTTTTCAAGCGACTTACGAACATTTTTGTTGAAAGCCACTGCTTTAATGTAATTATTAGCTTATGTGTTGTGGCAACTCTAATCTTTTTTTCAAAAACGTTAAATTCTTTCAATTCAATTTTTTCGAGCAAGCGGTAGTAAATAGCATCCATAACCTCTGCGCTAAGGCAAGCTGCTCTTTCATCGGGACGGAGCAGCTGGCGTGCTTTGTGGTAGTATTCCCTTGCCCGGTCTGCTTGAAAGCTCATCAACTCGTAAAAATTCTGATTATATTTTTCTCGCTGTAAATCGCTTTCCGAATAGCCAAAACGGTCTAAATCTTCTTTTGGTAAATAGAGGTAGCCTCTGTCCTTATCGAATTTCACATCTCGCATTATATTAGTAAGTTGCAAAGCGTAACCGAGATTGATTGCGTAATTTTTCGTTTCTTCGTATTTATGCCCAAAAATTTCGATTGTAATTAAGCCCACAACACTTGCAACGCTATAGCAATAATCTTTAAGCTCTTCAAAAGTATCATACCTTTTTTGAATAAGGTCGCGGCGGCAACCGTCAATAAGCGTTAAAAAATATTGCTTGGGAATTGCAAAGCGTTGGACGAGCAATTTAAGTGGAGATAGCAATTTACTACTTTCTTTGCCCTGGTAAATTGCCTCAATCACTTTAACCCACAAATCCAAACGTTCGTGCTTTTGTTTTAAAATTTTTTGGTCAGCATTGGGTTTGCCATCTACTATATCGTCTATATAACTGCAAAAGTAATAGAGGGAATTAATTGCATAGCGCTGTTCTTTTGGAAGGAGCAAAAAGGAATATGAGAAGTTAGAGCGTTCAAGTTGCGGTGGCTCAACCTCTTCAAACATTGCTAATTCTATTGGAGTTATATAGTTCATATTTATTTTGTCTTATATTTCAAAATCCCACTTTTCCCAAGTAGTCAAATTGTCCCCCGCTGGCGGGGGAAAGGGGGTGGATCTTTAACGATGTCATTCTGAGCGACAGTGAAGAATCCAGTCCCTCAAAATCCCCCCATCCCCCTTTTTCAAAGGGGGAGTTCGTGTAGCAGCGTCATTCTGAGCGCAGCGAAGAATCCAGTTTCTTAAAATCCCCCCGTCCCCCTTTTTCAAAGGGGGAGAATTATTATTAGGAGTAAACACAGAACAGTCCTGTGTCCTCCGCTGGTTGTGGCAGGGGGTGGATATTTCGCAGGCTTTTGACCATTTTCCCCGTTTGGAGAATATGGTTTTCTACTGGCTGTTTTGAATTTTTGCAGGATTCTATGGCTTTTTTTATTACATTCTGAAATTTATCCCATTTCTGGTATTCAAGGATTGAAGACAAATCCCTTGCAGACCAGTATTCCTGCCCGAATTCATTTATTTTCTTTATTTTTTCAAAGATAGAAATTCGATTATTAAAATTTTTCAATTCGTCTTTTTGCATATTCTCTCTTTTAATAAATTTTTAAATTTCCAGTTCCCTTTTCAAAATGGTCGAATTATCCCCCGCTGGCGGACAAGTCATGGATATTTTTACATTGTTTGTCTGAACTATGATTACACTGATTTTTGTGATTACACAGATTTTTCATAGTTTCCAGTTTATCCCAAACGGAATATTTTCTGGATTCCTCGCTTTCGCTCGGAATGACTTTTCAAATATTCTATATCTTAAAT
>JAAYJM010000274.1 GCA_012522895.1 Ignavibacteria bacterium | reverse complement strand
GAACAGTCCTATCTCCCCCGCCAGCGGGGGCTGGGGGTGGAAAAAAAACTTTGAGAAAATCCCCCCAGCCCCCTTTTTCAAAGGGGAAGACTTCTTTTTAGTAGAAAACACAGAACAGTCCTGTATCCCCCGCTGGCGGGGGCTGGGGGTGGAAAAAAAACTTTGAGAAAATCCCCCCAGCCCCCTTTTTCAAAGGGGAAGACTTCTTTTTAGTAGAAAACACAGAACAGTCCTGTGTCCCCCGCTGGCGGGGGCTGGGGGTGGACAGTTTTCTTTGTTGCCATAATTCTTTGTTTTAACAATAGTGTAAAAATTAAAATTTATAATAAAAAAAACCTAAATAGTTATAATGTATAAAGATCCACCCCCTTCCCCCTTTGAAAAAGGAAACTGGGGGGATTTTCTTTTCTGGATTCTTCGCTGCGCTTAGAATGACAGAGTAAAAAAAATCAAGGTTCAAAACTACCTCAAATTTACGGAATTACCCTTCATAATAGGCTTTCAATGCTTCTGGGAAAGGCGAGAGAACGCGTTCCAAAACAGCTTGCATATAAGAAATTATTATGCCATAATTAGTAATTGGAACAGCCGCTTGAAGAGCGCGATTTATTCGCGAAAGTTTTTCGTTTCGTGTAATCATACAGCCACCGCAGTGAATAATCAATTTATATTCGCTAAGTTTTTCTGGGTAATCGCGTCCCGCATAAACGTCTATTTTCACGTCAAAACCAAGAAATTTCCTTATTAAGCGAGGAATTTTCACCCTTCCAATGTCATCATCATTAGGGTGATGGCTGCAAGCTTCGGCAATCAAAATTTTATCATTCACTCCAACTTTGTCAAGAACTCTCGCAGCTCTAACCTCTTCAATTAAATCACCTTTAAAGCGAGAAAAAACTATTGAAAAAGTAGTGCATTTTATATCCTCGGGAGTTCCGGCTACCATTTTATGAACGACTTGAGAATCGCAAATCACTAAATCTACTTTGCTTTTAAAACGACTTAAAATAGCTGGATATTCAGTATCTTGAACAACGACAGCAGCAGCGTTGCTATCGAGAATCTCCCTTATCGTTTGGACTTGCGGCAGAATCAATCTCCCTTTTGGAGCTTGGCTATCAATAGGAGCAATCAGCACAATCAAATCCTCTTTTTCAATAACATCAGAAAGCAAAGGCGGCTGATTTGTAAAATTCGCTGGAAGTATGTCGAGAATTGCTTGCTTTACGTGCTGAATATATTTTTCACGGTTGTCGCTATCAATAGTAGAAATCGGGATTACTTTTTTATTAAATTCTTTAACTCTAACGAAAAAAGATTGCTCGACCTTGATTTCATCAATTTTATTTATAATAATAATTGTTGGTATCTTCTTATTTTTCAACTCACTAAATATCTTTTCTTCATACATATTCCAAGAATTTGGCTCAATAATAAGAAAAGCTATATCGCTTCGCTCGATAATTTTGTTGGTCTTTGCAATTCTTTTTTCAGAAAGTTCAGTAAAATCATCTATGCCAGCGGTGTCAAGAAAGGTTACTGGTCCAATTGGAAGCAATTCCATCGCTTTTTCAACAACGTCAGTTGTGGTGCCGGGAATGTGCGAGGTTACGGCAACATCTTGATTTGCTATCATATTCAAAAAACTTGACTTACCAACGTTAGTGCGTCCAAATATTCCTATTTGTAATCTTAATGATTTCGGTGTTGATTCCATATTAAATATTCGCTTAATTATTAAAAATACATTTCGTTTTATATGTTTTTAAAAGTTCAGTTCATTTTATAATAAAACTTATTTCACTTTTCCTATTAAATCCTCAACAGCTTCTATTAAAGCATCACCTTGGAAACTGCTTTTCGTAAAAAAGTAATTTGCGCCAGCCTCCAGCCCAAGCCGCTTGTCTTCCTCTCTATCTTTATAAGAAACAATCATCACTGGGATAGATTTTAATTTCTCATCGCTTTTAACGCGTTTAACAAGGTCTATGCCATTCATCCGCGGCATATCAATGTCGGATACTAATAAATCAAAATCCTCGCGATGAAGCGCATTCCATCCATCTATGCCATCAATAGCAGTAGTAACCTCATAGCCCATTTTTTCAAGCATTCTTCTTTCAGTTTCTCTGACCGTTAAAGAATCATCGACCACCAAAACCCTTTTTTTGTTTTTAAAGACTTTGCTCCTGCTTTCCAACTTTTCAACTTTTCCAGTTGAAAAAATGCTATGAATATAACGAACCAAATCTTGGACATCGAGAATTAATGCTTCTGTGCCATCGCTCAAAATCGCTCCAGCTGAAATACAGGCTATCCTCCCAAGCTTTTTATTCAGTGGAATGACAACTAAATCTGCTTCACCATTAAATTCATCTACCACAATGCCAAAGCGACTTAATAAGTCGCTTATAACTATAACATTTAGGAAATCACTTTCGCGATTAATTTGCTCGTATCCAAAAATTTGACGACCGTCTATTAAAGCTATGTTTTCTTTCTCAAAAGTATAATATTGTTTCCCATCAAGGTTTTGAATGGAAGAACAATGTATTTTTAAAACTCTGTCAATGCGTGTAAGCGCTATGGCGTAAATTTCGCTTTGAATTGAAAACAGCAAAGCACGAACTATTGACAAAGTTAAGGGTAGCTGCAGTTCAAAAGCAGAGCCTTTGCCCAACTCGGTATTAGCTTTAATCGTTCCGCCGGCACTATGCACCATAGAAAAAACAATATCCAGTCCGACTCCCCTCCCAGAAATTTCACTTACTTTGCTTGAAGTAGAAAAACCGGGTAAAAACAAGAAATCTATAAGCTCGCTTTTGCTAAGATCAACTGCCAGCTCAGTGCTTGTATATCCCTTTTCGACTATTTTTTTTCTTAATTTTTCTAAATCAATACCAGCTCCGTCATCTTTAATAGAAATGATGAGCATTCCAGAAAAATGACGAGCTTCCAAAGTAATTGTTGCTGTTGGGTTTTTGGCGCTTGAAAGCCTTTCTTCTGGACTTTCTACTCCGTGGTCAATTGCGTTGCGAATAAGATGATTGAGCGGTGCCTCCAATTTTTCTAAAATATCCTTGTCTATACGTGTATTATGTCCAATTATTTCAAGGTTTACTTTCTTTTTAAGTTGTTGAGAAAGATCCCTTGTCATTCGAGTAAAGCCGTGCAGAGCTTCAGAAAAAGGACGCATTCGCGTTGCTAATGCTTCGTTGTATAGCTGTTCGGTGCTAGTTTCTATACTCAGCGAAAAGTTTTCAAACTGTTCAATAAATTTAACGAGTAAACTGAGTATGGCGTCTAATTCTTTTGTAGAATCGCTAAATTTTTCAATTATTTCCTCAGATATATTATAATCAGCAAGCTCTTGAAAAATATCTTCTTTATAAGAGCTGAGCGACATTATTCTTCTTTTTAAATTAAGCAAATGTGGAGAAAAGCTTTTTGCTTTTCTTGCCTCGACCAAGCATTCCCCGGCAAAACCCAGCAGTTTGCTCAAATTTTCTGCCATCACTCTAACAAGAGCTTCTTCTTGCTTTGCTCCTTTTTTTTCGATATTGGCACCAATTGGAACTTCCTTTTTCGCTTTGCTTTCATCGCTTTGAGCTGGCTCAACTTGACTAATACCAGAAAAATGTTTATTAATTGAATCTATTAACTGCTTGATATTAATATTAAGTTCATCAGCTTCTTTAATAAAATCATTTTCATTTATTTCGAGCAATTTTTCATAAAACTCAAATACTTCATTGACTATAGCAATTTGATTCTGATTAAATAATTTTTCGTCTTTTGAAAAAGGAGCTAAGTCATTTTCTAAAGCGGCACTTAGCTCAGCAGAGCTATGGTATCCAATAATCCGCGAGGCTCCTCTAATTGAATGAACAGCCCTGATTAGATTAGACATCTCAGCCTTGCTATAGCTTTCGCTTAAGCCCTCCATTGATTTTTTAATCAAAGCAGAATTTATTTTTATTTCAGATTTAAATAACTCTATTAAGCTAAGGTCGATATTGTTTTTTGTATCAAGAACTTGCTTCTCACTTTTTCCTTTTAAAGAAAGCTCAATTTTTTGGGCAAGTTCTTCAATTTGCTGCTGGTTTTCATTTAAAAAACTGCCTATCCCATCAAGCTCAGCGATTGATACGCTTTTAAAAAAGTCATTTGAGTTTAGTAAAAGATCAATATCGGATGAGCTCAAGCGAAATTCACCTTTTTTTGCAGCAGAAAGAATGTCCTCCATACTATGGGCAAGTGTTACTGCGTGGTTTAATCCTACAATGCGAGCAGCCCCTTTAATTGAGTGAGCAGCGCGCATCAGTGGTTCAACTTTTTCAGTCGATTGATTGCTCTCAAGCTCGATTAATCCAGCTTCCAATACCCTTGAGCAGTTTTCAGCTTCAATCCGAAAAAGTTCGAGCATTGAGTAATCTTCATTTGCGTTTGAACTTACCATTTAAGCTCCTTTTCAATTGCGGCAAATAGTTGCTCTTGTTCGATTAGACTTATTTTAATGTCTTGATAAGAAAAGGTATCAACTAAAAAAGGATTTTGAGATTCAGAAATGGTTGTTCTTCCTTTTTGAATTTGACTTTGAGGAACTTTTACAACTCCAATAAATTCATTAGCTTCAAAAGCATATCGCTGCTGGTCTTTTTTTATTACAATAATTTTCCATTTTGCTAAGTCAATATCGCTATCTTTATATTTTTCAATGGATAAAAGACCTGTTATTGATATAGAAAGCAAAAGCTCGCCATTCACGTTTACTATGCCCTTAAATACCTCATTTGTTCTAAAAGGAACGCTGTGAGTTTTTTTCCAATCAAGTATTTCTTGAAAGGCATCAGCTTTTATTGCAAGCCATTTATTTTCTACTCTAAAAATAAGGACGCCAAGGCTATCGTCTTCTGTTTTTTCTTTTTCTTCAGAAAACTGACTTGTCCATTTTTCAAAAAAAGCCTCTTGAATTTCTTTTGAAATCAATTTGTTAATATCAATTATATAAACTGTTTTCTCGTCTTTAATTAAGCTTTCGGAAATGTATTCCGCTTGCTCAATCGCTCTGCCCTGCCTTTGCAGCTCTTCTTTATTGTAAAAAATGGTGTCAGTAACCTTTTCCGCTAAAAAGCCAATCAATGCGTTAGAATTATTTTTATTGCTATACTTAACAATTATTATCCTTGTGCTTAATGATTCCTTAAGCTCTTTATTTTTAATGAGCATAGAAAGATTAATTACTGGAATTAGTTTTTCTCTATAATTTAAAAATCCTGCAACAAGATCTGATGAAAAATCAGCTGGCGCCAGCTTAACTAAGGGAAGAACTTCAAGGACTGAATGGACGTCAAAGCCGTAGAGTTCACCAGCAATTTGGAATTGCAATAAAAGCATTATATTATTAATTAAATTGAAGCAGAATTTTTGCAGAAAATAGCTGCATATAGCTTATTAGCTGCTTAGAGCTAAGCATCTTTATCTGTTGAATTTAGAGAGTTTTCAAAAATGAAAATAAAACCGCTTCCATCTTCATTTGAAACCCAATCAATAGTTGCACCCATTAGATAAAAAAGCGTTTTCGGATCAACAACAATTTTTTGGTCCTCAATGTGAAACAGACGGTCATTCTCTTCAAGCTCAGTGTCAAAATCAAGTTTGAAAGTAAAGCCCTCAGCCCCGCCCCCTTGAGAAGAGATTCTTAAAAAATATTCCTCGATAATAGCAGAGTTCTCCGCTATATTTCTTATCTCATCAATTGCCTGGCGAGTAAGATGAATCGCATCTTCCTCGCCAGCTCCATCGACATTCGGAATAATTTTGTGTAGCTCAAGGCTCGGGACGATTAAATCATCAATTATCTTCATTTAATTTGTTTAAGTAATCGTTGTAACGCTTTTCTTCTCTGCCTAAATATGCTTTTTTATGATAAGCATAGCTTGCGAGCAAGGGAAAACTAAGAGTAGCCTCGCTGTAAACCATTTGTTCAAAAGTAGTTTCCACTTTCCCCCAAGACGCAGCTTCTTTTAATGTTGAGCCAGAAAGACCACCATCGCGCTCATCTGCAACCGTAATTTGAACGGCATATTTGTGCATATTTGCTTCAATTTCAAGCACATCGCAGGCAACGATCACATCTTGCGTGAAGTTCTTAGGAACGCCACCACCAATCATAATCAGACCAGTTTCTCCAGCCTTTATTTTTGTATGCGTTAGCTCAAGAAAATCTTTTGCCGAGTCAATAGAGACTTTTGGTCCTTTTTGGTGGAATTGATGGTGAATGAAGCCAAAACCGGCAGAGCAATCAGAAAAAGCGGGAACGAAAATCGGCACGCCTTTTTCATAAGCAACTCTAATTAAAGAATTTTCTCCTTTTTCATTCAAAACAAGCCATCTGCCCATCTCTTCAATTATTTCGCGGGAGCTGTATGGCTTCGCCTCCATTGAATTAATGATTTCCGTTACAGTCATATCGCAGACGCGTAAATCTTCCTCGTCAATAAAAGTATCGTAAATTCTATCTATCATTAACTCTCTAAGTTCATTATCATCAACATATTGCGTCCCAATATAATGCTTAAAGCCAAGCGCCTCCAAAAAATCTTGATCTACTATATTTGCACCTGTTGAAACAATCGCATCTACCATATTATTTCTAACTAAATCAACCACAATATCTTTAAGCCCAGCCCCAAACAAAGAGCCGGCAAGGGTTAAGTAAATTGAGCAACCTTTATCGCGAAGCATTTGAACGTATATATTTGCAGCGCGATTTAAGTTGCGTGCTTGAAATGCCATTTTTCCCATCGCATCCAAAAGATCGACCGTATTGTGTTTTTTAATATCAAAATGCTCAATAGTCTTTGCGGGGTTGAGATAATCTTGTTTTGTCATTACAGCTCCATTTTTATAATATTTTTGAATATTCTTTTAAATATGTTAATTCTGAATAGGTTAAAGAATTTTTTCCAAATTCATTAATTTTATCTAAAATCTGATTTAATCCGTCTTCTGTGAATACCATTTCTTGTTTTTCAGCTGGGGGGAAATTGCGTTTTCCTAATGCTTTAAATACGATTTTTTTTTCTTTCTCTAAAAGTGCATAGTCCTTTTCTTCCTCAACAACTTGCAAAATCTCCTCGATTTGCTTTTGACTGTTTTTTTGCTTTGCTTTTTTTGGAATTAATATTTTTTCAATGAAAATAATTTGGAGAAAGGTCAAAGCTCCAGTGAAAACACCGAAAACCAGGTCTGGCAAATTCTTTAGAAATATTTCCTTTTGAAAAGTAAAAGAGCTATGAATAAGTAAAGCAATCGCCCAAACGAGCATAATTGCAAATGGAAAAATAGAAGAATATTTTTGATCTTTTCGAGCTAAAGCTGCAAATTTATTTAAGTTTAAAAGCACAAACAGACTAAGCACAAAAAAGGAAATCCCGCCAGCACCGGCAAAGACAAGCTCAGATTTCCAAAATACTAAGGTTTGGATAGTTCCTTGCAAGCAGATTAAAAGAAAAAGTAGTAGCAAGTAAAGAGATTTATTTAAAATTTGCTCTAATTTGGGAGCAATAAAATAAAACGTGAGAGCAAAAAGTAGAGTGCTTTCAATAGAGCCGCCGCTGAATGGGAAAGTAAAAAGCCGCCACAATTCTAAATAGTTAATCACTTTTATTGGAATTAGCCCAAATTCCAAGCTCAATTTACCACTTAAAAAAATGTTTGCCAGCGCAAGTGGAGTAATGATTAGCACCAAACATTGCGATATTGATATTTTTGAATATGCTTTCATCTATGAATTCAGAAATACTAAAGCAGTTAACTCTGCATCTACCTTTTTACAAATTTAAGCAAGAAAGACCAATATAATTACTCAATTCTAAGTCGTTTGAAAATATAGTCAACATTTTTGAAAATTTCATCGTGCTTGAAAAGCGCTTCAATCTCTTCTTTTGTTAAAATATTCATTAGTTTTTGATTTTCAAGCAGAGCATTTAAAAAATGTATGTTTTCTTTCCAAGTTAGCATTGCAGAATCTTGAACAATGTAATATGCTTCTTGCCGCGGGATGCCTTTTTCAGCTAATTTCAATAATAATTTTTGAGAATAAATTAAGCCTTTTGTCAAATCTAAATTCTCTTTCATTCGCTCTTCGTGAACAACAAGATTTTCTACAAGCGAAATAGTTTTATTTAAAAGATAATCTATCAAAATAGTTGAATCGGGAAATATCACCCTTTCTACACTGCTATGAGAAATGTCTCTTTCGTGCCACAGAGCATTGTTTTCAACTGCAGCCATAGCGTTTGAACGGAGCAAGCGAGCTAAACCACATATCTGCTCTGAAACTATTGGGTTTTTTTTGTGTGGCATAGCAGAGCTTCCCTTTTGACCTTTGGAAAAATATTCTTCAGCCTCTAAAACTTCCGTTCTTTGTAAATGCCTTATTTCCGTTGCTATCTTTTCTAAAAAACTCCCTGCAAGCGCAATAGTTGTAAGCAGATTGGCAAAGCGATCTCTTTGAATCACTTGATTAGTAACCGGGGCGGGACGAAGTCCCATTTTTTCGCAGACATACTCTTCAACTGTTGGTGAAATATGCTCGAAAGTCCCAACGGCGCCATTGATTTTCCCAACAGAAACCTCATCGATGGCAAATTTCATTCTCTCTATATTGCGTTTGCACTCCTCAAACCAAAGCGCGAGTTTAAGTCCAAAAGTCGTTGGCTCAGCGTGGATTCCGTGAGTTCTACCGACACAAATTGTATGCTTAAACTCAATCGCTCTTTTTGCTAAAACTTGCTGAAATTTTTCTAATTTTTTTAAAATAATTTCCGCAGCTTGCTTACACTGATAAGCAAAGCAGGTGTCGAGTATATCGCTTGATGTCATGCCGAAGTGAATATACCTTGCGGAATCTCCAACGTATTCCTCAACATTTGTTAAAAAAGCAATTACATCGTGCTTCACAGTTTCTTCAATTTCCAAAATGCGTTCTACGTTAAATTTCGCTTTTTTTTGAATATTCTCTAATGCATCATTTGGGACCAAGCCAAGTTTGTTTTGTGCTTCGCAAGCTAATATTTCAATTTTTAGCCAAACACTAAACCTATTTTCATCTGACCAAATGGGCGCAATGTCTTTACTCGTATATCTTTGTATCATTTTCTTTAGAATTTAAATGACTTGAAATTTTTGCTAAGTCTAATAGAATTAATATTTTATCGTTGATTTTCCCTATTCCGAAAATATATTCATCATCAATAGAAGAGACAAGCTGTGGGGTTTGTTCTATTGTGCTTTTATCTATTCGTAAAACTTCATTTACGCTATCAACGATAAAGCCAACAGTTTTTGAATTTGATTGAGCAACGATAATTCTTGTATTTTTGTCAAATTCTTTAGTTTCAATACCAAGCCGCATTCTCAAATTAACAATCGGAATCACTTTCCCTCTTAAATTAATCACGCCTTCAACGTAATCGTAAGTGTTGGGAACGTAAGTATGCTCAATCATTTTAATAATTTCTTGGACTTTTATAATGTCAATTGCAAATTCCTCGTCGCCCAAGTTGAAGCTAACAAGCTGAAGTATTTCTTCAGACAAACTGTTATCAAAACCTTGCATTTTACGACCTTTCTTTTAGCTTTTCTATTAATCTATTTAAGACGAGAAAATGGTCAAAAATATTTTATTTTTAAGTGCAGACAAAAGAAAATGGGGAAGGCAGAATGGCAGCGTCAAAATCCCCCCTGCCTCCTTTTTCAAAGGGGGAGACTTCTCTTTTTAGGAGAAAACATAGAACAGTCCTGTATCCCCCGCTGGCGGGGGATAAACCATTTTTCTCTACTTCCCAAGTTGAACTTGGGAAGAAAATTTCCTTCCAAAATTGAATTTTGGAAGGAGGGGGAAATTTTGGAAAGATGAAAAAAAACAGAACAGTCCTGTGTCCCCCG
>JAAYJM010000024.1 GCA_012522895.1 Ignavibacteria bacterium | reverse complement strand
TTATATTTTTGATTTATTTTAGGAGTAAAATGAAGTTTTTTTTAAATTTAGCATTATTAAGTATTATGACTTTAAAATTTAGTGCTATTCAGCCATTTAATCCTCCCGCAAGCCCCAAAATCCCCGTAACAGACCTTATGCACGGCTTCGTTTTCGAAGATGATTATCGCTGGTTAGAAGATAAAGACGATGTCGATGTAAAAAAGTGGTCAGTCGCTCAAGATGATTACACAAAAAAATATGTTTTTGAAAACTACCCCGAATTAAAGGGCTACCGCGAGGAAGTTACGCAATATTTGAATAGAGATATTCGAAATGAGCCATTTTTCAAGGGCTATCGCGAGTTCTTTTATCAAAAAAGAAAAGGAGAGCAGCAATATAAACTTTGGACAATAATCAAGGGAAAAGAAATACAAATATTTGATCCTGAAGCACTTGACCCAAGCGGCAAGACTGCAATCCAATGGGCAAAATTTACGCGCGATGGAAACAAAGCCGCTGTAGGAACGCAATATCAAGGCTCAGAAATTTCTGAATGCAGAATTATTGACACAAAAACTGGAAAAGAAATTCATAAACCAATAAAAAACGTTTACCGCTTTACTTGGACAAAAGACGAAAAGCACTGCTATATCACATTTCGCGACCGCGAAATGATTGAAAAGCAAACTCCTCTCAGCCTTTACTTGCATAAAATTGACGATGATTTTAAAAATGACATTTTGCTTTACACCCCGGAAGATTCAAAAATAAGTGCCTCGGCTTGGGACGATGAATATGGCGATTATACTTTTATGTCCATAAGTGCCTTTTATACAAATACTCTTTATATTAAAAAAACCGGAACTAAAGATGAATTTAAGAAAATATATAGTAGCGATAAATATTACGCTTCGCCCACAATAAGAAATGACAAAATTTACATTTACACTAATCACGAAGCTTCGAACTATAAAATTATGGTAACAGATATTTCAAAGCCTGAGTTTGAGTATTGGAAAGATTTTATTCCAGAACAAGAAACGTTTTTAGAAGGCTTTGCAATTAGCACAGATTATTTTATCATTCAGGACACAAAAGATGTCGAAAGTCGTTTAAGAGTATATGATTATAATGGAAAATTTATTAAGGATTTAGAGCTTCCGGATATCGCAAACGTTGGAGGAATGAGCTATTATAAAGAAGCTAACAAAATATTTGTTTCCTTGCGAACGATAAACTCGCCAGCAAAAACTTATAAAATTGATGGAAAAAAACTTGATTGGGAATTTTATTTTCAAGACAAAGTGCCTATTGACACAAAAGATATTGTTGCAAAAAAAGTATTCTATAACTCGAAAGATGGCACCAAAGTTCCGCTTTTCATTATGCACAGAAAAGATTTAGAGCTGAACGGCAAAAATCCAACTTTGCTATATGGCTATGGCGGCTTTAACGTTTCAATGTACCCGGGCTTCGTCGGTTTAAGGGCTTCGCTTATTAATCGCGGCTGGATTTATGCTGTTGCCTGCATAAGAGGAGGAAATGAATATGGCGAGGATTGGCATCGCGGCGCTATGTTTGAGAAAAAGCAAAACTCTTTCGATGATTTTATTGCAGCAGCCGAATATTTGATTGATGAAAATTATACTTCTCCATCTCATCTTGCTATTGAAGGCGGCAGCAATGGTGGCTTGCTTGTTGGCGCTGTTATGACGCAAAGACCAGAGCTTTTTAAGGCAGTAGTTTGCGCCGTCCCGCTTTTGGATATGCTTCGCTATCATAAATTCTTGATTGCCCGCTTTTGGATTTCCGAATACGGCGACCCAGATAAAGCTGAAGATTTTACTTACATAAAGGACTATTCCCCTTATCACAATATAAAATTGGGTTTCAACTACCCGGCAACTCTTATTAAAACAGGAGAAAACGATTCACGCGTAGATCCTTTGCACGCGAAAAAATTTGCCGCAGCTCTTCAAAATCTTGGCTCACAAAAAAATCCAATTATGCTTGCAATTGATTTTGAAAGCGGGCACGGTTCAGGCAAGTCGATTGAACAAATGGTGAATGATTACGATTTGAATATCAGATTTTTAAATTATCATTTGCTTGTTGACCAAAAGGAATAATGCGTTCATAACTATTTCATGTTTATTGGTTTATGGTTATTGATTTATAGTTTTTGCAAAAAAAATTAAAACTATTCATTAATAACCATAAACCAAAATTTTATTATTTTAACGGTTATTAGGTTTTATTTTAGCGGAAAAAAAACGGAATATTTGCTATCAAATCTGTAAGATGAATGCTCAGCTCCAGTGCTTGGCGAAGAGTATCTCAAATACAATTTTGAATCTATATGCTTCCACATTAAAATTTCTTCAGTTTTAAAATCAAAAAGCAATTTAGAAAAATCACCTCGTTCTGCTAAACTAATTTTCCCATCTCTTCTTATATCAGCCCTAAAAAGTGCTTGTTGCGTAGAAATGAAACCAAAACCAACATTTGAAACGGCAAAGCAGCGGGGTATTTGCTCATCAGCTTTATATATTCCCAACCCTATCGCTTGCTCGTCCGAAACGGCTCTGCTCTCAATATCAATAATCGCAAGCATTGCTTCGCTTTTAGCCTCTGTCCCGCCTTCCTTTCCATCTCCAAGACAGACCACTGCTGCTTTTTTATTGTCCGCACTTATATCGACAAAAGCAGGCTTTTTCGGAACTGGAACAACTGCCTCTTCCTCGTGAGTTCGGGAGTCAACAATAGAGACTGTATTATCAATTTTATTTGTTACGAAGATTTGATTGCCCGCCACCGAAATTGATGATGTTCCTTTTCCAACAGAAATTTTTCTTGCAATTTGATAATTTGTTAAATCAAGTAGTGAAACAGAATTTCCATCGCGATGAATGATATAACAATCAGTAGCATTGGGAAAGCAGGCTGAAATAGGCTTTTCATTGGTCGAGCTAAAATCTACGCTTGACTTTATAGTGTATGCTTCGACATCGAGAATGAGGATTTGAAAATTTTCTGGAATGAAAAGAAAAATTTCATCGCGAAAAACTAAAATATTTTCAACTGGTTTAGTTAGTTGGAGACGATTGAATTTGCTTATTATGTCTGCAATTTCAATCTCGTTTTCTGGCAAATTGATTAGCGAAACAATAAAAGGCTCTTCTTTGCTTGCAGCAAGAACATAATGTGATATTTCTGTATGGTCAAAAAATTTTTCTTCTCCGCAAGAAATAAGAAAAGCTATTGTAGCACAAAAGAAAGTAAGTAAAATAAATTTTTTCATTATAACCTTTTAATTAATTCTTTCATAAGAAAAGTTAGTTTGGGTTCTGCTTTTGAAGCAACCTCCACAATTTCTTCAATGGACAAAGGTTTTAATAGCTCTGGAATGCAATCGTCTGTGATAATCGAAAGCCCAAGCACTTCTAAACCAGATTGCCTTGCTACAATGGTCTCGGGAACAGTGCTCATTCCAATCGCATCTGCCCCTATTAGCTGCAGCATTTTATATTCAGCTCTTGTTTCAAGCGAGGGTCCGCTCATTATCGCATAAACACCTTTGCGAACAAGGATCTTATTTTCTGATGCAATTTTCTCTAAAATCAATGCTAATCTTTTCGAGTATGGCTCGCTCATATCTGTTATGCGAGGTCCAAAGCTGTCATCGTTTATGCCAATCAAAGGATTATCGCCAAGCAAATTAATATGGTCTTTGATTAGCATAATGTCCCCTTTTTTTATACGAGGATTCACCGAACCGCAAGCATTTGATATTAAAAGAACTGAAATGCCAAGCTCTTTCATTACTCTGACTGGAAAGGTTACCTGTTTTAAATCATATCCCTCATAATAATGAAATCTGCCTTGCATAGCAACTAATGGCTTATTGCCGATTGTTCCGAAAATCAGCTGCCCTTGATGCGAGCTTCCAGTCGGTTGCGGAAAGTGTGGTATGTCGCTATATTTTATAGTGCATTCAACCTTTATTTCGTCAACAAGCCCCCCGAGTCCAGTCCCTAAAATAATTCCTATTTCTGGCTTCGTTTCAGTTTTTGCTTTTATAAGCGCAACAGCTTCTTTGATTTGTTTTTTTATTATTTCTGTTAATGTATCCATATTACATAGCTCTTTGTGTTTTATGTTTTTAGTATATTAATTCCAAACTTTTTAAAATGTTCAAAATTAAATATAAAACAAATTTTGAATGATTAAGTTACAAAAATATTACAAAATATTAGAATTTTTATTTTTTAAATAGTTTTTCACAATGCGAAATGAAAAAAAATTTCTTAAATTTGAGTTGAGAATTAAACTATTTTCTTGCAATTTTTTGCAAAAAATAATTTGAGTGAAAATGCTATAAATCATAAATTTTTAAGAAAATGAAATTGAAACATATCTTAGAATCGCAACAGTTCACAGTTCCAATGCTTATGGAACTTTTTGAACGAACTAATCAAATGAAAAAAATTGTTGCCCGCGGAGGAACACGCGATTACCATAATAAAATAATGTGTAATCTATTTTACCAGCCTTCTACTCGGACCCGCTTTTCATTCGAATCTGCTATGCACCGCCTCGGCGGGAGCGTGATTTCTACTGAGCAAGCGACAGAATTTTCATCTGAAATAAAAGGTGAAATGCTTGAGGACACAATTCAAATTATTTCTAATTATTGCGATGCAATTGTTTTGCGGCACGGCGAAGAAGGCGGAGCAAAGCGGGCTGCAGCCGTTTCACCTGTTCCGATTATCAATGCTGGCGATGGCTCTGGCGGACAGCATCCAACTCAAGCGCTTTTAGATTTATACACTATTTTCAATGAATGCCACAGTCTCGATGGACTTTCCGTTGCCTTCGTTGGTGCTTTGGATTACGGAAGAACAGCACGTTCTTTGGCTTATCTTTTGAGCAAATTTGAAAGAGTGAAATTATATTTTATTGCTCCAGAAGAAACGCAAATAAAACAAGACATTTTAGACCATCTTGAAGAAAAAAATGTTTCCTATGAGCTTGCAAACTCAACTCAAAGTTTTTTAAGCAAAGTAAATGTGCTTTATCAAACAAGAATTCCACGTGAAAGGCTTTTAAATCAAGATATGGATTTATCTCCTTTTTACATTGATTCAGCGAGCCTGCAAAAAATGAAATCTGATTCTATTGTAATGCATCCTCTCCCCCGTTCCGTTGAAATTAACCCGGTTATAGATACAGACCCAAGGGCAGCATATTTTCGACAAGCGCAGAACGGACTTTTTGTCCGCATGGCACTACTGACTATGCTTTTTGATACGGACTAAAAGAGTAAGAAAAATAAGATTAGAACGATACCAGCAAGCATTACCAGGGCGTAGTTTTGAACTAAACCAAATTGGAAGCGTCTTATATATTCGCCGAGCTGCACCGTTACTTTTGCGGTGCCATTGACAATTCCATCAATAAACTTCATATCGAAAACGCGCCAAAGGAATTTTTGCGAGCTGTTGAAAATTGGGTCAACAACTAAATATGCGTATATCTCATCTAATCTATATTTATGGTATAAGGCGCTGTAAATCGGCTTAAAAGTGCTTGCCAACTGACGCGGCTTTGTCCAATTTTCATCAGAATAATATTTTCTTGCGAGCATAATTCCAGCTATTGCAACAGCAACAGAAATCAAAATTAACAAGTATTCCATTGTAAGAGAATGACTTGCTTCGGCACCTGCATTTTTTATTATAATTTCGGAATTTTGAAACAGAGGCGCAAGCCAGCTATGAAGTAAATGAGGGCTATCGCTAAACCAAGCCCCAAGCGGCTCTGGGACCCCAAGAAAGCCACCGAGAGCAGAAAGCGCGGCAAGTATAATCAAAGGAACCGTCATAGAAGCGGGCGATTCATGCGGATGGACAGTGCGAGTATTAAAGCGCTCTTTTCCAAAAAACACAAGGTAAAGCAAGCGAAACATATAAAAAGCAGTGAAAAATGCGCAAATTGAAAGAATTAGCCAGAGCAAACTGTTTCCATCTGAAAAGCTATGCCAAAGAATTTCGTCCTTTGAAAAAAAGCCGCTGAAAAAAGGAATGCCAGAAATAGCAAGCGTTGCTATGAAAAAAGTAATATAAGTTTTTGGCATATATTTTCGGAGATTTCCCATTCTCTTAATATTTTGTTCCTCGTGCAAGCCGTGAATCACTGCACCCGCCCCAAGGAAAAGCAAGCCCTTGAAAAATGCGTGTGTCATAACATGGAAAACTCCCGCAGTAAAGGCGCCCACCCCAAGCGCAGCAAACATAAAACCCAACTGGCTAACCGTTGAATATGCCAATACTTTCTTTATGTCGTTTTGGACAATGCCAATAGTTGCGGCAAAAAATGCAGTTGCCACTCCGACAACAGCCACAACAGTCATAGCGGCAGGGGAAAGTGCAAAAAGAATTGATGACCTTGCCACTAAAAATACGCCAGCAGTAACCATAGTTGCAGCGTGTATTAAAGCAGAGACAGGCGTTGGTCCGGCCATTGCATCAGGGAGCCAAACTGCAAGCGGAAGCTGAGCCGATTTTCCAGTGCAGCCAAGGAATAAAAGTAAAGTGATTGCAGTGATGGTGCCTGTTCCAAAAAGCAACTTTGAGCTTTCTGAAGCTGCATCCACAACTTGAACGTAATCAAGCGAGTTGAACGTTACATAAATTAAAAACATCGCAATTAGAAAGCCAAAATCACCTATACGATTGACGATAAATGCTTTATTCCCAGCATCGCCAGTCCATTTTATTCGCACTCCTTCAAATTTTCTGTCATACCAAAAGCCGATTAGCAAGTATGAGCAAAGCCCAACTCCTTCCCAGCCGAGAAAAGTGAGCAAGAAATTGCTTGAAAGAACGAGGTTTAGCATCATAAATATGAAGAGGTTTAAATATGCAAAAAAGCGATAAAAACTTCTATCACCTTTCATATAAGCGATTGAATAAATATGAATTAGAAAGCCAACACCCGTTACAACAAGGGCAAAAAGAATGGAAAGCTGGTCAATTTGATATGAAATTGAAACATTAAGTCCGCCAGCTTCAAACCATTGATAAATAGTAACGATATGAGCTTTGCTCAAAGGATTTGAAAGCATATCGAAAAATATCAAGGCAGTAACGAGGAAGCTCAAGCCGACTGCGGAGCTTCCAATTATTCCAATTACTAATTCTTTTTTAATAGCTTTGCCAAGCAATCCAATCGTCAAAAATCCGAGCAAAGGGATTAAAGGCACTAAATACACTAAATCTAACATAATTTTCTATTTTTTTTTATTTATTGTCTAAAATATTTTCAATCATTATTTAAAACTCCATTATTTCTTCGGCATTTCCAATAAAACAGTTTCCTTCCAAGAAATTTGCCACAGATTCTTGCGCTTCTTTTAAAAGGGCTTCGCGCCTTTCTTCAAGAATTTGCTATGGTATGCGTTATTCATTTACATTTTCTTCAAAATCTTTCTTTACAAAATTTAATTTAATCAATCATTTATTTAAAAGCAAACTTTTTATTTTAAAGTGCATTTTTTGAAAATGGCAAAAAATGTTAATTTTGCAATACTTTTTGTTTAAATATTTTTAGTTGAGTGCAAGAGCGATTTTCCGAAATTAATAAAAAGACTGATTTGTAAGATTGTTGAATTTCCTTGCATTGACCCAAACCATTGAAATGTAATATGCTTAAACGAATTGAAAAAGCAGTAAAAATCTTTCTATACATATTTATAAAGCTGATTTTCCACAACGAACAGCGCCCTTTACCAATAAATCACAGCAATGTTAAAAAAATCCTAATCCTGCGCTATGACGTAATTGGCGATATGATTGTAACGATGCCCGCTATTGATTTGTTGAAGCAGAATTTAGCTCAATCAGAAATTCATATAGTTTGCTCTGAAAGTAATTTTTCTGTTATTAAAAATGATAATAGGATTAGCAAAATTTTTATACTGGAAAAAAACCTTTTAAAAAGAATTAAGCAGCTATTAAGAATAAGGAAGGAGCAATACGATCTTGTTTTTGCCTTTGTTTTTAATCGCACTACATCGGCGGGCTTTATTGCAAATTTAGCTGCGAATAAAAATACTCCAAAAATCAATATACATAATAATGGGCGAGAAAAAATGTATTCAACTTTTTTCAATGTTCTAATTGATATTTACGGATATAGGAACAATTTCACAATGGCTGAGCTATTGGTTACAATAGTTTGCAAAACCTTTGCTTGGAAAGAACCGGTTACTCCTATCTTAATAAATCTTCAGCTTAGTCAAAAAAATTTGGATTTTGCCGACAATTTTATCAAGCAAAATAAATTAGATAAATACTCTATTTTAAATATTTCAAGTGCAAAGAATAATAGACAATTAAGTACAGAAAAAAATATTGAGTTAATTAAAAGAATGTTTGAAAAAGATAATAAGACAAAATTAGTAATTACATCTTTGCCCAAAGAGATTGAAAAAGCAAGGCTTATCAAATCCTTTTTTGCTGAGAGAATAGAGCTATGCCCCGTGACTTACGATATTTTAGACATAGCCGCAGTAATCAGCAAGTCAGAGTTAGTTATCACACCAGATACTTCTGTTACACATATTTCTGCTGCTTTTTGCAAACCTGTTGTATTGCTTAACTCTTCATTAGGTGATGGTATTAGAGAGTGGGCGCCTTTAGGAAGCAAATCAATAATTGTTTCAACAGAAGATAGGAAAGCCCTTGAATTTATTGATATTAATGAGGTTGCCGCAGCGTTCTTTAAATTGAAAAGTATTGTTTAGTCCATCTAATATTTTACAAACCTTTCAATATTTTTTCTATGTTCTTATTCAATTGCTTGTCATTTGAAAATAAATCTCTGTACGAGAAAAAATCCAATTGCTGCTTTTCTTTTGAAAAAACGATTAAAGCTGGAGTTTGCACTACTTTGAAGTATCCAAATAATCCTTCTTTTGAATTAGTTGGCGGAATTGCGTCCTGCTCCTCATGTATATCGAAATAAAATTCTTTGCAATTAAACAATCTTTTTAATTTCACTAAATTATTTTTCATTACTACAATATCGTTCGGACAGCGGGAAATTATTTTAATTTTATATTCGTTTTTCTTTTGCTCCAGAATGCTTTTTTCAAGATGCACAAAGCAGTCATGGCAGCAGTAGCTATTGATTAAAATTAAAAATTGAATGCCATCGCTTTGAAAAACATTTACAGTATCAAAAGTAGTGTTTAAAACATCAATTTTCGTTACAGAATTATACAGCTCTTCATTTGCATAAGCAGATGAAATAAAGAAAATAAGCGCAATAAAAAAGAAATTACTTTTCCACATATTCATAAACAATTATTGTGAAGGAAAGCTCGTTCTTTTTGTAGTATTCATTTGTTTGTTTTTTTAGTTCTGCAAATGTCATATTTTTATACTTTTCTTCTTCTAAATCAAAAGGATAATTTGTTACAAGTATTAATTTTGAATTGTTTATAGTATAAGAATTATACATAAAAATTTTATTAAAAGAAAATTGAGCATTTTCATCTAAATCTTGCTGTAAATCACTTTTTAAAAGCTTCCATTTCCCATCGCGAAAGCCCCATATATCAAAATAAAAGTAATAATCAGCTACCGCTCTGGGTTTTGACCAAAGCAAAACAAAAGTAGTATCATTTATAAAACTCATTCTATGAATTAGACTGATTAAGCCAGTTAATGGTCTTAGTTTGTCAATTGATTCTTTTGGATTGGTGCTTGTAATATCAATTTCTTTTAAAATACTATCTGTTGAAGGATCTGTTATCCAATCTACATCATCGCGTTTTATTTCATCAAAAACTTCATTTTTTGGATTGTAAACTTTAATTTTATAATTATTAGCATCAGCAACTAAAGTAAAATTCGCGTTTGCTTCAATAAGATTTCTTGGTTGAAAGAATGTCATTTGGAAACCATTCGGATTGGGCAATGTTTCATCTAAAATAATTTCTCTATTATTCAAGTCGTATTTCAATAGATAAGTTTGTGATTTTCCGTTCATTGATGTAGAATTTATTGTACAGTCGTAAAATAAAAATATATTGTTTTTCATAGAAAAATTTCTATAACCATTGTGGCTAAGCTTATCATTATAGTAATAATTATCTTGGTCCCATTTATAAATGATAACTTCTTTCCAATTTGTTATAACAAAGTACTCTTCATTTGCATCAAAATCATGACCATCTTGCTTGTCTTGATTTTCAATTTTATAAATTGTTTCTTTTTTTTCTTTATCATATTTCATCAGATAGTAAATATAGTTTCCTTTTTCATCTTGAGTTAGGGGTTGAATTAAAATGTAGAGATTGCCATTATTATATTTAAATAATAAATCTCTTTCCGTTATATCTGAAATGTCTAATTTCACAGAAAAATCATACTTAAAATTTTCTAACAAGCTTTCAGAATGTAGATTTATGTTGAATAAGAAAAGAATAAGAAAAATTAGTTTTTTCATATAGGTCTTTCTAATAATGATAGAATACAAATCAACTAAATTAACTACTCAGAATCAACAGGGCTAATTTCAATAGTAACAGTATTTTTCCTAAGGGCTACACCAGACCATTTTACAGTTCGTTTATATGATTTATTATCGTATTCGAAATCGAGTTCATAATTTCCCTCCCATTCCCCAAGCTTCATTTGCTCGTTAGCATATTGAACCATATCATCAACGTATTTACGTGGGATACCTAATTCATTGGTTGGCGAGTTCGACCAATCAGCTGATTCATATCCTTTTCCTGTGCAGATTAATTTATGTTTTCCATAAGAATGAGATTCCTTTACACTATTGAATTTTTCGGAATCACTTTTCCAATCTGTGCTATCTTCGCCAGATTTTTTAATTTCAATTATTTGAGTTTGTCCATAAGAAAAATTAGCAGATAATAAAAATATCGCTATAAAAAAACCAAACAAGCATTTCAGTTTCATAATCTTAACTCCAATTTTAATAAATATTTAAAATACTATTTAAGGATATTGCTTATTATTTATTTTTTGTGGAAAATTTAATCTAATAAGTATTTTTGCTTTTTTTATTTTAATAATTAAATTTTAATAAAAAAACGTTATGAGCCTAATTTTTTTTTCTCTTTTTTTGATTTTTTAT
>JAAYJM010000273.1 GCA_012522895.1 Ignavibacteria bacterium | reverse complement strand
CCGCTCCATCTATCCTCAAAGCTACGGATTTCTCCTTTGTCTCCCCAAATAACCTCATAATTTCTATTTGAAAAAAATGGGGGGTCAAGATATATTAAATCAATGCTTTCGCTTTCCATCTGCCGCATTACTTCAAGGCAATCCCCAAGTATTAATTGGTTCATAAACAACTCAAGATTTTAGATTAAAAACATTCATGAACGTAGATTTGTAAAACTACATTTTTCAAATATAAAAAAAATTTTACTAATACTTTGCAAAGCATTAATCAACTTTAAAATATTGTAAAAGCAATTTCTTTGCAAGGTTTCTTTAACACTAAAATACTTACTTTTACGTATTTATATTAAGAATACAATTTAATTTTTTCTTTACTCATCGGAGTTATAAATGAAAAAAATTGGGCTATTATATGGAATAGAAAAGCGTTTTCCCGAGACAGTTCTAAAACTAATAAATTCTATTGGAAAGGGAAAAGTTCTTGCCGAGCCTGTAAAGTTAGGTCCGAGCTTGGTTGATGCAAAATCTGAATATGAGCTTATATTCGATTTAGTATCAAATGAAGTGCCTTTCTATCGCTCCTTGCTTAAGCATTTTGCCCTGAACAATATAAAAATAGTGAATAATCCTTTTTTTTCTTCGGAAGACGATGAATTTTTACATAACTCAGTTGCAAAAGCGCAAGGGCTGCCCGTTCCAAAAACAGTGATTTTGCCTTCTAAAGAACATCCTTATGGAACAAGTTCCGACACATTCCAAAATTTAATTTATCCAGTCGATTGGGAAAAGGTATTTGAATATATTGGCTTCCCCGCTATGATTAAGCCCAATTTTTTCAGCATCTTGCATAATTCATATAAGATTTACAATAAAAATGAATTTTTTGCTGCCTATAATAATACGGGTAACTTGCCGATGGTTTTGCAGGAATTTATACAATATGATAGTTATTATCGCTGTTTTGTAATTGGGAAAAAGGAAACAAAGATTATTGATTATAATCCCTTGAAACCGCTACATTTAAGGTATAACGCTGAATCAAGCTCAATTTCTAAAGAGTTGGAAAAAAAGATAATTGAGTATTCAATAAAAATATCAACGCTTTTCGATTTTGATTTCAATGCAATGGAATTTGCTGTGAAAGATGAAAAGCTGTTCATAATTGATTTTCTTAATCAGGCGCCCACAGTAGAGAGCAACTTTTTAAAAGAAGAAACATTTGATTGGATAGTAAAAACTACTGCAAATATGCTAATCGAAAAGGCGGAGCAGAAAGAAGGAAGCCCCAATCATATTTTTGCGAAAAAGATTTAAAACCTTAAATAAAAAGCGTTTTTTTTAAGTGAATTAGTTTTCGTTATTTTGTAAAAATATAATTGCTTTTTGCAAAGTAAGGAATAATTTAGAAAATTAAAAATAGCTTCATAAGTTGTAGTTAAATAACAATTTGTGATATATTGAATTATAGAGACTGATTAAAGCAGGCAGCTTTATCTGTTAAAATTTTACTTAAATTTGCAAAAATTTTAAAAGCATTAAATATATTTTTTTATAAAAAAAATTACTTTTTAGAACATTAAAATCAACACAAACGAAGGAGAAAATATGAAATTAATGGAAGGAGTTAGAGTGCTGGACTTAACAAACGTTTTGTCTGGTCCTTTTTCAACATTACATTTAGCTTGGTTAGGAGCTGAGGTAATAAAAATTGAAAATCCAAAAGATGGTGATTTAGCTCGTAAATTAGGCTGCGTTCCCGATTATAACAGAAAGTTGATGGGAACTTCCTTTCTCGCACAAAATGCGAATAAAAAATCTGTTACATTAAATTTAAAACAAGACAAAGCAAAAGAAATTTTTAAAAAGTTAGTTGCAACTGCTGATGTTGTAGTTGAAAACTTTCGTCCCGGCGTTATGGATAGGCTCGGTATTGGCTATGACGTTTTAAAAGGCATTAATCCAAAGCTGATTTATTGCGCCATTTCAGGCTTCGGGCAAACTGGACCAGATGCTTTCAAACCAGCTTATGATCAAATAATTCAAGGGCTTAGCGGGGTGATGGCTGTTAATGGAGATGAAAGACTAAATCCATTGCGGGCTGGCTTTCCAATTTGCGATACTGTCGGTGGGCTAAACGCTGCTTTCGCAATCAGTTCCGCACTTTATTACAAAGAAAAAACCGGCATAGGCCAATTTGTAGACGTAGCTCTTCTCGATTCAATTATGCCGCTTATGGGCTGGGTGGTGGCAAATCTAATGATAGGAGGGCAGCAGCCACAACTTATTGGAAATGAAAACTTTACAGCTGCACCCTCAGGCGTTTTCAAAACCAAAGATGGCTACATAAACATAGCAGCCAACAAACAAGAGCAATGGGAAAGCTTAGCCGACATTTTAAAACTTTCCGAGCTGAAAGAAGACCCACGCTTCAAGGATCGCGATACACGTAAAAAAAATAGATATGAATTAAAGCCGCTTTTAGACGAAAAATTGTCCGAACAAGAAACAGAATTTTGGGTTGAGACCTTAAATAAAAACGGCATTCCATCTGGCGCCATTCTTGATATGGAAACTGCTCTTTCCGCTCCGCAAGTGGAATTTAGAAAAACTTTTGCAAACGTTAACGTGGAAGGGATTGGAGATTTGAAATTATTTAATATGACCGCAAAATTTGATAAAACTCCCGGTGGAGTTGAAAGCGCTCCTCCAACTCTTTCTCAGCATACTGAAGAAATACTTACAGGCATTGGACTTACACTTGAAGAAATAAAAGATTTAAGAGAAAAAGAAATAGTGTAAATTCTGTATAAAGTTTATGCAAAACAAGGGTATTAAGCAATGAAATATCAGTAATCGGGGAAATGCCAAAAACAGATTATCGAATATGAAAAGACCATACTTTGTAGATTGCCCGATGTCTTGAACTGCTTTTTGAAAAGCAACATAATGCAAAAAAATATAAGGTGCATTGCCTATTGCGAGGCACCTTATATTATAAAGAAGTTGCAGTAGTTTTTCGTTGATTTTATTAAAAATCGCTATCCAAATTTATATAATGAATTTTTGAAAGAAAATTAATATTTTTATTAAACTAAAAAATCGTAAATGAGTTTAATCCCCAGTTTTTGTAAGAGCATAGAAAGACTTCTTTTGTTATTTCTTTTTCTTATTTTTTTCGCATTTCCAAAAGAGCTAAGCTCAAAAAGCTATGAGCTTGACGCTTTGGACAGCACCGCAAAAAAAGAAAAGAATTATAATAGTAAATCTGCAACTGGCGCGATTATTCGTTCTCTTGTTCTGCCCGGCTGGGGACAGATTTACGTTGAAAACTATTGGAAAGCGCCAATCTTTTTGGGTGCAGCCGCTAGTCTAACATACTTAATAATATGGAATAACAATCAATTTATAGAAAAAAAGAATCTTTTTAATCAAACTGAAGCGGAAAATCCAAACGACCCAATGCTTCCCGTTCTAAAAAATAGCAGGGAATTTTATAGAGATAATAGAGATAGATCGGCTTTTTTTCTTGCTGGGGTTTATATTCTTGCTGCTGTCGATAGCTACGTAGGCGCTCATTTATTCGATTTTGACGTTGGCGATGATCTGTCCTTAAAAATATCCTCAAACGTAGAGCGTGGCGCTGTTTTCACTCTTTCTTTAAAACTAAAGTAAAATTCTTTTAAGGGGGGCTATTTATAAATATAATTTTCAATTAACTTATTTTAGCTTATGCTAACTCACTGGCGAATGCTTCCACCTCTTATGCTGCCAAGCCCAAAGCGATGGAATGGAGCGAATTTGCTCTTCTAATGCTTTTACATGCCTTTCGGTAAGGATACGCACTGCGTCTTTATGCTCTTTTATGTCATCAAATTTTATTTCCTTTAAATCCACTCGGTAAGTGCAATCGCTCTCTCGCACTGCGAAACCCATAATGATAGGGCAATCAAGTGAAAGAGCAAGCTCAGCAGTTGCAATGTATGTGGCGGCAGGGCGTCCAAAAAAATCTACGAAAACATCCCTGTCTTTCGTTGCACTTTGGTCGACAAGCATTGCAATCACTCCCGCTTTTTTCAACGTTCTAACAATGCTGAATGCCGCTTTATACATAGAAACAATGCTGTTGCCGCCTTTTGTTCTATAACTATTTAAAAGTTTGTCCGCACTTTCATTGCTTTGTGGCTTTACAATTATATGAACAGGTATGTCAGTATAAGTTTTCACAGAATAGGCAAGCAATTCCCAATTTCCATAATGACCCGACATTAAAATCAAGCCGCGCCCTTCATTATATTTTTCAAGCAGTAAACCGAGATTGTTATATTTAATGTATTTTTTTACCTCTTCATCACTTAAATATCGAAGTGCCAAAAGCTCGATTAATGAAATTCCTAAATTGCGATACGAGTTTTTTAAAATTGATTGGTTTTCGCTCGGCAAATTGTTTGGGAAGGCTTGACTGATATTGTCCAGTGTAATTTTTCGTCTGCTTTTGCTGAGTAATCTTAGTAAATCTCCAATCAGTTTTCCAAAGCAATTTCTTTGCTTAATACTGAGAAATTTTACAAAAAAGCCAAGGCAAAGTAATAGCAATGTAATTACGCGGTTAACAATTTTTTTCATCAATCCTAATGTCATCTGTTTTGTTCTTTTTCAAAACGGCTTGGGCTGTCCGGGGCTGCATATTCGACATACCAATTTTCATTTCTTACTTCACCCCAAGCAGTTGAATGAACTTGAATAAAATTGCCAAAACCGCTTACATCGACAAAGTAAAAGAAGACTCCCCCTTGCACATTCCCATAAAACCACTCCTCGTAAGCTTTATGCTCGCCAGTTTTATAAAAAACGTCTCTTTGTGTGGGCATTCCATATTTGATAAGTGCTCTGCCGCGCTCAGTTCGCCAGCCCTCTTTCATTTTTCCATAAGTAAAGTAAGTATTAGCAAAATTAATTACTTCCCGAAAATTTTCCCTTGCTACATTTATTGAAGATAATGTATCGGGATTTCTTAATTGCCAATAACGAAATAAAAATTTTTGCTTAGCCTCGCTCGTTGAAAGCTCTTTAAATAGCTCAATTTCTTGGGAAGTAGAAATAAACCTAATCATCTCGAACTCGGTTTCTACGGTTTTTGGATCCATAGTCGCAAATTCGCTTTTCTCAAAGGTCATGCTTTCCGTAAAAAGATGCTTCAATTCTGGCGGTCTTTCTGGATTGATTAAGTAGAATTTTTTTGAAGCAGTTAAGGAATCCTTTGGGGAATCAGGTGGATACTTGACAGACGCTTGCACATAATAAACGCCTGTTGGAAAAAGCTCTATAGGAAAAGTAAAATATTCAACTTGGGCATTGCTCACAGAATTTTTTCTTTGCGGTATGCTAACAATTTCATTATTTGCGGCGTCAAAAAATGTATAAGCTACAATATAACCATCTTTGGAGTTATCTAAACTATTATAAACCTCTAAATATGAATTGAATACCGGCTCGGTCCCAAAGTATTCAAGCGATGGATTTGGGATTACGAACAGTGTGTTTTTCAAAAAAATTGGATTCCATTTATTTTCGCTATCTTTTTCTTTTTCAATGTGTTGGGCAAGTTGTAAATCGGAAATAAGAAGTTTATCATTAGAAAAATCTTTTGTAACAATGTCAATATTTTTTTTGGCTCTTGTAGTTGTGTCGTTCAAATCGAAAACAAGTATTTCTGCTATGTATTGCCCAACAGGCAAAATAAAATCCTTTTGACCAAGCAAATTCGTTTTATGCTCAAGCAAAGGCATATCGACAAAATTCGATACAATCCATTCTTTTTCATCAACTAATTCGATATTGCTATGAATTTTTATTGAAATATACAGCTCGCCAATGTATTTATCGCCCTCAATTACGTAGTTAAGCATTGTGTCTGGAAAAGAATAGTAAGTTTCCACCTTCACATTTTCTTCGTCATACTTAAACATCGCAATATCAAATTCTATTTGAACTTGCTTTGCAAATAAAAACACATTACTTGTAAGAAAAAGGGCTATAGCAAATATTACAGTTTTCATTTTTTTGCAAATATTTGTTTGTTCATTTATATAATTGTAAAATAAGCAGTTTTCCTCAGTTTTAAAAATTTTTTTTGCAATATTTTTGAAAAGTATATTTTTGGCGGGATATTGACGCAGATGGACTCCGGAAATCCCCCCGACCCCCTTTTTCAAAGGGGGAGAAAGAATGACAGCGTTATTCTGAACGACAGTGAAGAATCCAGAAAAGAAATCCCCCCGACCCCCTTTTTCAAAGGGGGAGATTCTTTTTAGGTGGGAAACACAGACCAGTTCATTTTCCCCCGCTGGCAGGGGAAAAAGGGGGTGGATTAATTTCTTTGTTATCCATAATTTTAGTTTTTTGTAAAACTGTTAATTAAAAAAAGGTGTAATAAAAAGCACTAAGTAATTGTAATATATAAAGAT
>JAAYJM010000023.1 GCA_012522895.1 Ignavibacteria bacterium | reverse complement strand
TTCAAAGCTTAGAGTGGCAAATTGCTCTTTTATTTCAGTTGGCGAAAAATATGTTAAATAATTTCTTTCATTGCTTGAATAGTTTTTATATGGACTATCGGAAAGGATTATCGAGCCATCGTCTTCTGTTTCCGTTCCCCAAGAAGAAAGCATCCAACTTCTTGATAAAGTAGTATTATCAAACAAAACGGTTTCTTTGTAGTGAAAAAGTTGAATACTTACTGTGTCTCTCCTGGTTATTCCATCTTGGCTGATAGCAACTTCAATTTCAGCATAGCAGCCATTTTCAAATTCATTTTGAGGCTCAATTTTAAAGGAATGTTCAAATTTTTCAAATGCCTTTAAAGAACTTATTATAACTTCTGAGTTTTCTATAATAAAATCACTGTTAAGAGATTTTAATTGGCACAAAATTTCATTGTCCTCATCTTTAAGTCCAATGTTTTGCAAATGGACATTCAATTTACTTGTATTATACTTTTCCTCGTTTTCTGGATAAAATGCACTGAGCCGCACATTTGCGCCAATGCTCCAAAGGGCCTGTAAGTTAGTAAAAAAAACGTCATTGCAAAGCGGAAGAATTCTTTCCTGCAGGGGCCAAAAGCTATCGGCACGCCCGCCAACCTCAATAGTAAAGGAAAACGCCTTCTTTTTGTTTTCATCTGAATAATAAATCCAATCGTCTGTATCTCCACGGGTGCTATAACCAACAGTTTCCAAGTTTCGTCCTTTTGAGTAAAGATTTTTACTTCCAAGTAAATTGCTTATATATCTATAAGCCAAAGAATCATCGGTTTCGTGCTCAAAAGCAGACCAGGGATAAATTATTAAGTTTCCATAAGTATGATAATTAATTACAAAATCAATATTATAAAGGCTAAAAAGATTAGCTACTGCTTGTGTTTCAGGCTCTGAGAAGGCAGCGCTGCCACGATAAGTTTCTTGCGATGGATTGCTTGAAGAACCGTTATTGCTTGCATCCCAAAATTCATTAGGTCCATAGTTCCTGTTTAAATCAACTCCATAGATATTGTTGTCAATGTGCCGTCTATTTTTGCGCCACATTCCCCCGCCATTTGGGTAATTTGTTTGATTGAAAAAATAGCCATCTGGGTTAACTGCTGGTATCACTCTAATACAGCGGTTTTGCATCAAATACATAGCTTCCGAAATCTCTGCATTTGCCATTTCAAGTAAATTCCATAAAAAGTAAATAAGAACAGAAGCGCTTGCAGGCTCTCGCGAGTGATGAAGGGCTGTGAAAAGTATTGTTGGAACGCTTGGGTCTTTATCGTTTCCAAAGCAGTAGGATATGATTGGACGGTTCTCTATGCTAAAGCCGACTGTGTCTGCATTATTAACGAAATTTGGAAATTGTATTTTCATTTGGTCAAAATTATGATAAATCTCTTCTAAATTATAGAATCCACCCATTGAACCAAATTGAAAACTCCCTGAAAGTTGTTTTTCCTTATATTTTTCTTTGCGCTCTAAATATCTTTGATTGAAATAGTTAGCTAAATCATCTTGAATAATAGTAAATGGAAACTGCTCTTTTTTTAAAATTTCAAGTTCAAAATCATTTACAATTAAGCTTATTTCGTCTTTTAGCTTTATTGCTCCCTCAAAGTCAAGACCTATAGCGGCAAGATGCTCGATAGTGCAGTTTTCATCTAAGTCCAATTGTATCAAATGATATTTTAATTCTTTATATTCTTCGGCAAAGGAAAGCTGAAAGCAACAAAAAACAAAAGCGAGCCAAAACAGAAATTTTTTCATTTGCTTTTCCAATTAATTGCGTATTCTTTGCAGTATAGCTCAAGACCAAGCTGAATGCTATGCCCCTGAGGCTTATAAACACCTGTTACAGGATTGTAAGAAAATAAATTTTTTTGAACAAGATTTCCAAGCTCATTTATTAAATCGTCTTTTTTGAAAGATGAGTTTAATGTCATCAAATCTTTTGTTAAAACGCTTTCCTTTTTCTTTAATACCTCGTTGAAAGCAATAAACAAATCGCTATCATATTTTAAAGGCTTATAATATAAAAATCTAATTGCAAATGCTCTTATCTTTCCTGAACAAAAATTTATAATGTCCTCATCACTCACCGCTCCATCTTTTACGAATAGAAACAAGTTCGACAATAACTCAGATATTTCCCAAACACTACCGCCAAAGTAGTGCCAAGCAATCTCAATTTGCTTTTCCGTTAAAATATAATCCCTTATACCAGATTCTTTTTCTAAATTATTCAGCCAATAAAAAATGTCTTCTTTTTCTAAATAATCCACTTCAAAAAAGCTGCTCGTTTTGTGAAGTTTGCTATCGGAATAAATTCTTTCGATAAAATAACCATCTGAACTTGAAATAATTACATGGCAAAGATGAGATTCCTTTGTCATCGCAACGAAGAAATTAAACAATTCATTTAAAAGCTCTCGCTGTCCATTGAAATAAATATCTGAAAGTGCTTGCAGCTCGTCAATTATTATGATTGGAACTTTGCCTTTCATTTTTATTTTTTGCAATTCTTTTGCCATTACGATAAAGGGGTCATATTCCTTCTTTTCAATTTTTTCAATGCTTTCATAAGATAGCTTAAATACTTTTAAATCATATTCATACTTTCTTTTGCTTTCTCCGGCTGGCGAATCGTCTGTTGCAGAAAAAAATACCCTTATAAATTCGGAATAATTTACTATAAGCATTTTTCGTAGATTGAAAAACATCAAATCGTATTTCGGATTTTTTTCAATTTCTTCAATAAATTTGTATAGCAAAGTTGTTTTTCCGCTACTTTTTGGACCAAATATAAAAAGCAAGCGGTTCGGAATATCTTGAATAAAATTCCTTAGAAAATTTAACTCATGTTCCCTATTGATAAAAGCCGGGTATTGCTTAAATTCTATTTCTTTTTTCATTGTAAAAAATTTTTAAAAGTAAATTGACGAATGTTGCTTACAATAATTATTCTTTAAATTCTAAACGTATATTACTTGCACTATAACAGGATTAGTTTTTCTGTAAAAACCTTAGCTCCATTGTGTATTTTTATAAAATAAACACCTTTATTAAGCTCTTTAGCATTTATTTGATGAATAAAATTGGAGCTGCTCGCTTCTTCAGTTTTAAAGCTATAAACTAAATCCCCAAGTTCATTGTGCAAAGAAATTGATATGTTTGGGTTTGTCGTAGAGTTAAGCTTAATGTTGATAACTGAGTTTGCTGGATTTGGATAAATTGCAATTTCTTCCGGATTTTCAGAAAAACTTGGCACCTCTGTTATTATTAAATTCCTCAATTCAAAAAGAGATCTAACATTTGAGCCACTATTAAAAACAATACTTGAAAAGTCCGGAATATCCTCAAAAACAAAGTTTTGCTCAATATCGTCAAGCACAATGGTCTGGTCGGTTTTCTCAGCTCCTCGAATAAAGGTCATTTCTATTGGCAAATTCATATACGCACCATAACTCTTTGGTTGTTCTTGCTTTATGTTAATTTGAACGTCAATCAAGCCATTTTCTTTAAAAACTTTTTCTGCTGTAACGTATATCATCGGATAACCCAAGCCATAGGCCCATTGATCGAAAAACCAAGATAAGTTCTTGCCTGCAACTTTTTCAAAAATTTTTTGTAAAAGCTCAGTTGTGGCATTCCCAAAAGCCAAACTATTCAAATACTCTTGAGACGCAAGGAAAAACAGGGAATCGCCTAATTCATAACGAAGCATAGCAACAACAGCAGCCCCTTTTGAGTATATTGTGTTTGGGTAATTTGAAGATGGACTTTCTCTGGGGAAATCATACAAAGGAAGCGCCCCTTCAAATCTTACATTTCTCAAATATTCTCTAATTTTACTTGAAATATGCTCTAAATATTTATTGTATCCAAACAAATGTTCATACCAAATTGCTTCGCAGAAAGTTGCAAAACCTTCATTGAGCCAAGCATCTCGAAAATCTAAACAGGTAACGTAATTCCCAAACCACTGGTGAGCAAGCTCGTGAGCTGCAGTTAAGTTCAATGAATCGTTGCTATTGTAGCCAGTCCAAGCCAAGGATTCTGCATAAGAAATCATTGTTTGATGCTCCATCGAGCCTTTTGAAGTAAGCACATAACCCACCTTCTCAAATGGGTAATCACCAAATCTTGAGCTAAAAGCATCGAGCATATCCGGGACTTTTCTAAAAACCGAGCCACAAGCAATAGTGTCCTTGGCTAAGGAATAAATTATAATCGGGACGCTGGCACCCTCAATTTCTATTGGACAATAGCTATCTACTGCAAAAGTGTAAAGGTATGTTGCGCAAGGAATATTATGCACCCATTTAAAAACCCTGTTCTCTCCCTTGTCCTCAATGGACAGTAGTTCACCAATTGAAGCAACACTGTGCTCGTTTTTCACAATAAAGTTCCCGCTGAATGTGGCTTTGTCAGAAGGATGATCATAGCAAGGCATCCAATGCTGGGTAGCGGAAACGTAATTATTCATAAAACCGACACCCAAAGCATACAAAGAAGTAGAAGTGCTTTGCACTCCTCCCCAATCTCCCGAACCAAGCTCCGCGGTTGCCAGCCCGCTATAATAAATTGAAATAATAATCGAGTCTTTGCCAAGACCAACTGGCGGAGCGATTTCATAATGAAACGTAGCTGAGCTTTCGTCTTCAACTGCCACTGCGTTTACTCTTACATTTTCATAAAAAACAGAATCCACTTCCAAGCCACGCAAATGAAAATAGAATTTACAAGTATCAGGGTTTTCGCTCCAATTCAATTTTATTTTGCATAAACCATTCATTTCTGCTTTCGGAGCTGCTGTTAAATCAAGTGTTAAATCGTAATGAATTACGTCAAAAGGCTGCTTAACAAATTCGGTTGGAGAGGAAATTCTTTGACTATCCAAGGAAAAAGATAGCGAATAAGTAAAACATAAAAGGAAAAAAAAGTAAAAATTTTTCATCGTTCTTAACCTTACTATTATTTATTTAAGTGATTTATTAAAATTTCTTGAACATAATTAGTATAAAGCATCATTGAAAAGTTAAAAATCTTTTAAATTTACTAAAAAAAACAGTTAATTCAAAATGTATTAAAAAAATTAAAAATAATAATCTAAAAAAATACGTCTATAATGTGGTTTTATTAATTAATTGGGAGATATGTATGAAATTATCAATAAAAGAAATGCTTAGAACTTTTTTAGTTCTGACATTAGTCTTCAGTTTTTCTGCATTTATAGCGCAAGCAGAAATAGTGAAAATCAAGACCAACGCTCATTGCGATGCCTGTAAAAAAACGATTGAAAGCGGATTGAAGAAAATTGACGGTGTGCAAAAGGTGAACGTCAATTTGAAAGACAAAGTTGCATCGGTCCAATTTGAAAATAAAAAAATCAATGCAGAAAAAATTCGCAGTGAAATCGTAAAGCTCGGCTACGAAGCTGATGAAGTGAAAGCAGCAACAAGCAAAAGCGATTGCACAGAAAAAGATCCTGCAATAAAATGCAAAGACGGATCAGATTGCAAAGACAAAAAGTCCGATGCTGGCAAAGCACCTTCAACGAAAACAATAAGTCCAAAAATAGAGAAGAAAAACAAATAGCACAATTCGATATAAACAAGAAAAACTAATAAATCACTAATCCGATGGCTCGAAAGCTATCGGATTTTTTTTATCCTTCCGCAATTTGATTTGCAATTTTCCAAACATCGCCAGCCCCCATTGTGATTACTATATCCCCTTCTTTAATAATACTTTTAATTTGCGGCAGGGCTAAGTCTTTGTCTGGAATGTAAATAACGTTTTTGTGTCCATACTGAGTTGCGGCGTCAGCAATAAGCTTCCCGCTCACTCCTTCGATTGGTTTTTCGCGTGCCGGGTATACGTCTGTGATTATAAGAATATCTGCATCATCGAAGGAAGCGCCAAATTCCTTGTGAAAAGACAAAGTTCTGGAATATGTGTGCGGCTGGAAAACACAGACAATTCTTTTGTTCCAGCTCGAGCGTGCAGCTTGAAGTGTCGCTTGTATTTCAGTCGGATGGTGGGCATAGTCGTCAATTATAGTGATTCCGTCAACAACTCCTTTCATTTCAAAACGGCGATAAACACCTGAAAACTCAGATATTGCCTGATTAATCACTTCAAAATCCACTCCCAATTCCAAGCAAACCGCTGTTGCTGCAAGCGCATTCCGTATATTATGCAAGCCCGGTATGTTTAAATTCAGCTTTCCAAGAAACTCTCCTCGAAAATAAAGATCGGAATTTGAAGAATTTTCCAAATAGCAAATATTATCAACTCTTAAATCGCAATGCTTTGAATGTCCATAAGTTATGGTTTTTCTCTTAATATCGCTTAAAATTTCTTTAACTCCTTTATCATCAAGGCATAAAGCTACAAAGCCATAGAAAGGCACTTTGTTTGCAAATTCGGTAAAAGTGCGTTTCAAATCATCAAAATCTTTGTATATGTCAAGATGTTCGGCGTCAACATTATTTACTATTGCAACAGTAGGCAAGAGCTGAAGAAAAGAGCGGTCATATTCGTCAGCCTCGACTACAGTCCATTTTCCCTTGCCGAGCCGCGCATTTGTCCCACCAAAGCCGCGAAGCCGTCCTCCAACTATGACAGTAGGATCGATTCCAGCTTTTATTAGAGCTAAACCTAACATTGATGTTGTGGTAGTTTTTCCGTGAGTGCCAGAAACAGCTAAGCAATAGTTCAGCCGCGAGACCTCAGCCAACATTTCTGCTCTTCTCAAAGTAGGTATGTTAAGTCTTTGAGCTTCTTCGGTTTCTGGGTTATTATCAATATGGACGGCGCTTGAATAAACTACTACGTCAATATTTTCAGGCTTAATATTTTTTGCTGAGTGCCCAATATAAATTTTTGCTCCAATCGAAGCCAAATAGTCGGTATTTTCTGATTGAGCAATATCTGAACCGCTAACAGAAAAACCTTGATTAATAAGGATTTCGGCTATTCCGCTCATACCAATTCCACCAATACCAACAAAATGAATATTTTTGACAGAAGAAAAC
>JAAYJM010000272.1 GCA_012522895.1 Ignavibacteria bacterium | reverse complement strand
CTTTTATGTTTTTCGATTGAGAAGTGATAGACTAACAAATTTATTCATAATTTTGTATTTAAATATGTGCAATATTTAAACGAGACAAATTGCAAGTTCTTTGGAAAAGAAACTTATTTTTTATAACAGTCGCTCAGTTTATAGCAATGATTGGGATGAGTGCCTGTGTGCCTTTCATTCCCTTTTTTATTCGCGAGCTTGGAGTAGAAAATTCAAGTGAGATTCAGCTTTGGAGCGGCTTGATATTTGCGGGACCTTACTTTCTTTCCATTATCACAGTGCCGATTTGGGGAGTTCTGGGCGATAAATATGGCAGAAAATTAATGATATTGCGCGCACTTTTTGGGCTTGCTATTTCTGTTACTTTAATGGGATTTGCTCAAAATGTTACTCAGCTTTTCGCACTAAGAGTAGTTCAAGGGGCGATAAGCGGATTTATTGCAGCCGCTCTTTCCTTTGTTTCTGCTAACAGTCCAACTGAAAAAACTGGCTATGCAATAGGGATTTTGCAAAGCGCCACCTCGGCTGGCAATATAATAGGACCTTTCTTCGGTGGGATTGCGGCTGACCTTTGGGGAGTAAGATATACTTTCTTTATTGTTGGCGCACTTTGCTTAGTAAGCGGAGTTTTAATATTTTTCTTTATTCAGGAGAAGAAAATTATTCCAAGCAAAAATCTAAGCAATAATATTTTTCTTAACCTCCACTTTGCTGTAAATAAATTAAAACTTGGTCGTTTTCTTCTTTTAATAATAATATCTCAAGCTGGAATCATTTTTATCAATCCAATTTTCCCTCTTTTTGTTGAGCAATTAAACGCTCCCAAGGAGTATTTATCCACAATAACGGGAGTGCTTGTTGGACTGGTTGGGCTTTTCAGCATAGTATTTGCTCCAACTTGGGGGCGGCGAAACGACAGAAAAGATTATCATAAAACTTTAATTGTGTCCTCTGGGATTTGCGCCATAGCTACAATTCTTCATATTCTCGTCCCATATTATTGGATGCTTTTTCCACTGCGTTCCCTAATCGGGGTGTTCTTTGCTGCTCTCGTTCCAACGCTTTATAGCGTTCTAAGCAAAAAAACAAGCTTTGAATATAAAGGGCTTGTAATGGGGCTTGCCTCAAGCTCAAACCTTATTGGCTCGCTAATCGGTTATTCTATGTGCGGAATAGTAGCTTCAAATTTAGGGATGGAGGCTTGTTTTGTTATATCTGCAACTCTTCTTTTTTTAGTTGCAATTCTGACCATCACAGACAGTAAAGAACAAAGCCCAATCGAGTTAATTAAGACTTATTTGAAATTATAGACTGCCAATTTTAAAAAGATAAAAGAATAATTTTTATTCAAATTCGTTTTATACTTTTTACAAATCAATAAAGAAAGTTGATTATTTTTGTAAGCAAACTATTTAAAATGAAAGTATTATAAACAATCAAATAGAGATTATTATGGCAAAATCAAATCAATACGCGCTAATTCTTGGAGTATCAAGTGGCTTTGGGAAAGCTACAAGTTTGGAGTTAGCAAAAAAAGGATTCAACATCTTTGGCGTCCATCTTGATATTGGCGCTGCTAAAGAAGCGGCAAGCCAAATAAAAAAAGAAATTGAAAGCTATGGAGTAGAAGCAGTTTTTTTCAATGCAAATGCTGCTGATGATAAGAAAAGAAAAGAAATTATTGACTCAATAAAAGAGCTTTTTGCAAGTAAGGATAATCCAAAATTGCGGGTTTTTCTTCACTCCCTTGCTTTTGGTGCTATCAAACCATTTTTCTCGAAGGACCATAAAGAAATGGTAAGCAAAAAGCAAATTGAGATGACAATGGACGTTATGGCAAATTCCCTTGTTTATTGGGTCCAGGATTTATTTAAAGAAAATCTCCTTGCTGAAAACTCAAGAATATTTGCTTTGACAAGCATAGGCTCTGAAAGAGCGATGCTGAATTATGGCTCAATTTCTGCGGCAAAAGCTGCAATCGAATCGTATATTCGCCAAATTGCAGTGGAGCTTGCTCATTATAAAATCACTGCCAACGCTATTATGGCTGGCTTAACCGACACGCCAGCAGCTCAAAAAATACCGGGTTTTGAAAAAATGTTAGACTTTGCACGCGCTCATAACCCTTTCCAAAGAAATACTGTTCCAGAAGATGTTGCCCAAGCGATTTCTTTACTTATAGACGAAAAATTTTATTGGATAAATGGACAAGTCATTAGAGTAGACGGAGGCGAGAGCATTTTGAATTTTATTAAATAAATAGTATATTTACATTTATAAAAAACGTTTTTTGAATTATACTTTTTACAAAGGAGTAAAAATGATTGAATTTGCTTTTTCTGAAGAGCAGAATATGTTAAGAGATATGGTGAAGGATTTCGCAACGAATGAATTGAAGCCGATTGCCTCGCAGATTGATGAAAATGAACGGATACCAGAAGAAATAATTAAAAAGATTGGAGAACTCGGCTTGCTCGGAACTCCATTTCCAATGGAATATGGTGGAAGCGGATTCGGAGAGGTTGGATATTGCATAGCTCAAGAGGAAATTGGACGCGCCTGTCTTTCTACTGCAACTTTTATCGGCGCCCACGTTTCTATCGGGACAAACGCTATTTATATTGGTGGTTCAGAAGAAGTTCGTCAAAAGTATATGGTTCCTTGCGCTCAAGGTGAAAAAATTTCTTGCTTTGCTTTGACGGAGCAGGGCGCAGGCTCAGATTCTTTTAACCTTCGCACAAAAGCTGAGCTTGACGGCGATAATTGGGTTATTAATGGTGAAAAACTATGGATTACAAATGCTCCTTTTGCTGATATTTTTTCCGTCTTTGCAAGGACTAATAAGGGTATTACTGCTTTTGTTGTAGAAAAAGGAACTCCCGGGCTAATCCCAGGTGCCCCAGAAAAGAAAATGGGCATTAAAGGCAGCCAAACTTCCTCAATCACTTTCGATAACGTTGTTGTTCCAAAAGAAAATATGATTGGTCAAGACGGTAGAGGATTCTTAATAGCAATGAAAACTCTTGACGCTGGCAGGCTTGGACTTGGTGCAGCTTGTCTTGGTGCTTGCAAAGAGCTATTGGAACTTTCCACCCGCTATTCCAAAGAGAGAAAGCAATTCAATGAGCCGATTTCTAATTTCCAAGCTGTCCAATTTATGCTTGCAGAGATGGCTACACTCATTTATACTTCTGAAGCGTTGATTTACCGAACCGCCGCAAAATATGACGAAGGTAAAATGCTCGCAAGAGAATCTGCTATGGTAAAGCTGTTTACATCTGAAGCACTTGACAAAGTCGCCGATCTTGCTATACAAGTTCACGGAGGAATGGGTTATTCAAAAGAGATGCCAATAGAAAGATTTTACAGAGATTCACGCATCAACAGAATTTTTGAAGGAACTACAGAAATTCAAAAAGTTATCATTGCCCGCGACTTAATTAAAAGAAACGGACGCATGTAGCGGCGCTGCTATCTTTATCCAGAAATCCCCCCTTTCTCCCTTTTTCAAAGGTTTTTGCCTCTCCTTCCCAAGTTGAACTTGGGAAGGGAATTTCCTTCCAAAATTCAATTTTTGAAGGAGGTGGGAAATTTTTGAAGGAGGTGGAAAACTTTGGAAGTAGGGGGAAATTTGGAAAAAGGAGAAAACTTTGGAAGGAGTGAAAATATAGACCAGCCCTATGTCCCCCGCTGGCGGGGG
>JAAYJM010000271.1 GCA_012522895.1 Ignavibacteria bacterium | reverse complement strand
TCCTTCTTTGATTTTTGAGAAGAATTTCTTTTTTTTATATTAATAAAATTATTATTTTTATTAATTATTTTATAAGAAAAACAATGAAAACAAAAAACGCATATAAAGAAGCAATGCGTTACATAGAAAACGCAAGAGAAGATTTGAAACTCGCTGGAAAAGATGACAAGTTCTACGCTGATGAAAAATATGTCAAAACTGCATCTGGAACGGCATATTCAGGCGCTCTCGTTGCGCTCGACTATTTGTTCGATGTAAAAAATATTCCAAAAAGAAGGGGAAGAAAATCCATTGAATATTATCGGGATAATTTGGGGAAATTAGATAAAAAATTATTAAAGCATTTAAATAGCGCTTATTTAATTCTCCATTTGAATGGATATTATGAAGGAGAAACTAAGATTAGCGCTATTGATTCTGGGTTTGACAGTGCTATTTCATTAATAGACTCTATAAAAAAATATTTCAAAAATGGAACTGAGCTAAGCGAATAAAAAATAGTAAAACACAGTTTATAAGCTGTTCCACAACTTAAAGCCTGTCTGAACTTTGATTTGTTTGATTGAAAGATTTCTTGAGTTAGAATTCTCTGCATTGCTTTTTTACTGCACTGCTAAAAAACTTTTGCAGCTCTATTGAATAATGGTAATTTCAATTCTTCTGTTAGCTCGGCGAGCAGCTTCGGTAAAGCCCAATACGGCTGCATCTCTCGAACCTTTGGAGTCATCAAGGATTCTTCTTCTATGTATTTGATTTCTGAGCAAATAATTTACTACGTTATCTACTCTTTCTCTTGCTCTTCTTTCGTTTTCTTCTACAGTGCCAAGATCGTCAGAGTGCCCAACAACTCTTACTCTTGCGCTCGGATTTCGTTTTAAGTAATCAGCAATTCTATCAAGATACTGCCTCATCGCTGGAGTGAGCTGCGTAGCGTTTGACCTTGCAAAAGAAAAACTTTCTTTACTATTAGTTTTTAATATTATTCGTCTCTCTCTGCCTTGTCCTTCTTGAATCACCACAAGGTTTTCATCGGATTCCTCTTCTACTATCTCCTCGCTAGTGGGGAGTTCGGCAATAATTTCTTCCTCGGCTACTGGGATCTCCGCTATGGATTCCGCCGCTCCAATAGGCTCCCATTCTTTCATCTTCACCTCGCTTAAAGCACCGGCAATAAGGGGTTTATGAGCAAAACCTTTAAAGATAATTAGCTCCTTGCTTAAAGAAGCCAAGAACTGCGGCGGCTCTTGGTAATATGGGTCAAATCGCAATGTGTCTGTTATAAGCTCATCAACACCGAAGCGAACTTGCAGCCCTAATCGAGCAAGAACAGTGTTTCGAGAAGAGCCAAAATCTGAATAAACATTCGTTCCAGCTTGGAGAGTTAAATATGGCGTGAAAAAAGCACGTATTCTCTTATTAATATCAGCGGCAAGCATGTCATAGCCAACTCCAACATGCCCACCAAAACGAAATGGCTTCGCTTTGCTTGGGAGCTTTGCAACGTATTCAATTTCCGCACCATTAACAAATGCTTGATTCATTCCTTGCTTTGAAGATGCAAGAATATCAAAATCCAAGCCGCCAAGCAGGTGCAAACCTGTAACAGACAAATTATACCTTGCTGAAGGTGAAATCGTTATATAATGATAATTTGCGTTAAGAATCCAATGTGTGCTTAGCAAATCGGGATAAATTTCACTTTTCGTTTCTGTATTTCTATAGTCAACAAATACAACTTGTAAAGAAGCGCCCCAATCTTCATTTTTTGGCAGCCAATCTCCTTTTAATCCAAAATAAAGCCCTGTCCCAAATCCAGATGGAAAATCAATTAGGAAATTATTAAGATCCGGATCTTTAAAAGGATTTCTTGGAATTTGCAAATTTCCAAAATACATATTCATATTTAAGCCACCAAGAAAACCGAACCACCAATCCGACACATATCTATAATAAACAACAGTGTCTTTTTTGCTCGTAGTCTGAGAAAAGACAAAATCTGAATACGCAGAGGGATGGGTTCTACTCGGCTGAGATTTTAAGTCATTAAAAATAAAAGCAGTTAAAAAGAGCAATAAAAAAATTGCTTTTCTAATCACTTTTTGTTTTAATATGTTTTTTTTGATTGCCATTAAACTTTTGCAGCTCCTTATTTTACAATCAAACAGGGCTTGCATTTTGAAAAATCGTTCCCTTGGATGCATAAAATATAATAACCTGAGGATATTTCCCATAAGTTAAGTTTTATACTTTGCATCCCTTTTCCCATAAAAACGAAATTTTTATTGTATACTTTTTTACCAGACAAATCTAACAAATTTATTGCGAAATCACTTTCTACTTTTAAATAAAATTTTATTTCAGCAAAATCGCTTACTGGATTTGGAGAAATAAGGAAAATTTCTTCGTCTATCACTGGTTCGATATACTCCCTTAAAAAGCAGCTAATTTCATCATTATCAATTTTATTTATTCTCTTTTTCCATAAATAAATTGAGTTGTCGCGTCCAGCACTAAAAATTGTGTCGCAAGTTTCGGAATATAAAGCTGTTAGAATTTGTCCGTCTGCCTTTGTTACTTCTCCAATCAATGAGCCGTCCCTTGCGTCAGTTTGCATTAAACAGTTATCCAAGCCAGCGGAAAGCCCAATATTAAATCTTTTATGATAATCGACAGCTCTAACGTGGGCGCTATGCTGATCAAATTGTGCAGTTTGGGCGCTACTTGCTAAGTCCCAATATCGAACAGTTTTATCCACTCCGCAAGAAACAAGGTAATCATCTTTTGGAGAAAAGGCACAGTCCCAAACGAGTAGATTTTGGTTTCCTCCATCGCCGTGCCCGGAAAGCGTAGTCGTTATCTGCTTTTTTGCCCAATCAATTAAATAAATATGCCCGGAATAAGTGCTTGCGGCTATTAGCTTCCCATTATTTGAAAAATTTAAGGAATAAACAATAGCAGAATCGGGCAGAACGATTGATTCTATCTCCGCAAGAGATTCGTTTATTAAAAAAACTCTTCCAAATAAAGTGCCAGCTGCTATTAGCTTACTTTCAGAATTAGCAGCGCAGCTACGAATTGCCTCGTTAAGCTTAATTTTTTCAATATTCTTATTTTGCCAATCCCAAAGCAAAAGAGCGGAATCAAGCGTAGCAAGAATTTTATTATTGTAAAAGAACGCGTTAAAATAATTTTCCGAAACAAAACTGCTTAAAGAATCAATTTGTTTTGAATCCTCGATAGACCAAATTTTTATTTTCGAATCTCTACTTGAGCTTAGCAAAAGATTTCTTTCGCTTGAAATATCGAGGCAGCGTATTTCGTTTGAATGAGCATTCTCAATTTTTCTTATTAGCTCAAGCTTTTCGCTGTCAATAGAAGTCAAACGGAAAATTATTTTTTCTGTATTTAACTTCGGCAAATTCCATAAAATCTCGCCGCTCGCTAAATCGCTTGCAAGCAAGTTCCATTTTTTCCCCTTGTCAATTGAAAAAAATAGCTTTGCTTTTTGATTGCCCTTGCTTTCCCAAGATATTAAAACCTGGGAGTCAAAATACAAAGTATCGCCATCGCTTGGCGATGTAAAAAAAAGATCTGGGCTAAATGCAATAAGCTTAACGACTGCGGCAAAAAAGATAGCTAATATTTTGAAAAAAAAATTCATACTATCTTACAAGCTGAGCTTTTATATAAGCTCTCGAGACCTCAAAGCGGTCATCGTCTATCGGGTAAGCAGTTAAAATTATTTGATAAAGTCCTTGGGATGCAAATTCTGGCGCCCTGAACTCAACTGAGTGACTGCCTTTTTCCTTGGTTTCCTTGTTTAATAATTGCTTAACTTCTTTTCCGTTTAAGTCATAGACCATTGCATCAATTTTGACTTTATCATCGAGTTCATAATGCACCATCACCGATATTTCAAAAGGATTTTTATCGACCCAAGCTTTTGTGATCACAGCATAAGGAATTGGAACGCAAGTAGTATCCCAATAGCGAATTACTTGAAAATAATCCTCGCTTTCTAAAAGATAACAGTAAGTCTCTCCTCGGTATGCAACTGTATCATATACTAAATATTGCTTTCCGTATTCTTTCGTGCCTAAGCCAATTAGATCTGGATTTGATCGAAATGTCGCAACGGTATCTGTATATTCTATAACTGGATTTGGACTGAAGCTGAACGGAAGCTCCCCGCGCCTCAGAATAAATCCTTTATTATTATATTCACAGCTTGTTTCCCAAGATACCTCCGTCAGCTTAGTTCCAAGGTAACGTGCTTGAAAATTATGCACTTCAAAGCATTGCGAAGGCATTTCTATTTCAAATAAAACTGTATCCGATTTATACTCTTGAATTTCCAAATTGTCGTCCGGAACGGCGTAAGCAATATAATCAGTGAGCATACTATCTCGCTGCAATTTATAAGCTATTGCTTGGTAGTAATCCAAAGGAGTAACCCAAGCCAAATTCATCGATAAAGGCGATCTATCTTTTGTGCTTAAAAGAAAACTGCCGATGCTAATAGTTGAATCTCTGGGAGTTATGTATGTATCATCGAAAGTCGCGGGACCAAGCACTGTTATACTTATCCTATCTTTAAAAATTCTTGGAGTAACGTAATAGCCTTCGTCTGGAAGGACCCAGCCAGTTTGCGGCTGCACTTTAACATCGGAGCCTGCTGAAATCAATTCAATAGAAAATTTATCTGGCGACAGTTCTGTCCCATCGCTAAAACGCAGCTGAAAGGTCCCATTAGCAAAGCTTTGCCACTTTTCCGATTGTCGCCGCAGTTTTAAGGAAAATTGCAAACTGTCGTAATTTACTAATTTAAGATCTCCAACTTTCACTGCGACAAGAGTATCGAACCTTGCCTGCCCTTTCATTTCAATAGCTGGAGATAAAAAAAATACTGCTACCAGTATTGCCGTTATATAATATGTTATGTTTATTTTTTTCAATTTGTTGATTATGATTACATTTATCCGTTTGTCATTCTGAGCGCAGAGAAGAATCCAGAAAACATTTCAATTTCACAATCAATCTGGATTCTTCACTACGCTCATTTCGACTACGCTCAATGACCGATACCTGACAACTTCTCTGGATTCCTCGCTACGCTCGGAATGACAGCGCAATTTTCCACCCCCTGCCACAGCCAGCGGGGGACAACTCTTTTCCCCCTTTGAAAAGGGGATTTCCTTCAATTAACAATTAACAATTTATAATTAACAATTAAAACTCCTACGGCACCAACGTGATCCTGCCCCTGTTGTTCCAGCTGACGTTGTAATCGCGGGTTGTTATGATTCCATTTAAACGAATGTCCTCAGGACGAATGTAACCCATAAAGTCGCGGTAGTCCCAAATACTCAAAAAGTCGTCTTCGTCTATTATTCCATCGGCGTTAACGTCGCCCGCTATCATACCATATATAATCGAATTATTTTCCCTTTTTTGCAATGCCTTCAAAGCGTTTGTTTTGCCAAGTAAAATTTCCGGGCTTGTGAAATCTAATACCTCTGGGTCATTTACGGGGAACACCACAAATGGATTTGACGTCATTACTGAAAGGTGATTGCGATGACGCACCGCTATATAATAATTCCCGCGCGGCATTCCTACGCTATTCAAATTTATATCGTTGAAGCCATTTATATCTGAAATTGTTCCGTCTTGCTTCAAGAAACAGGTCTTATAATACTGCCTGCCACCAATTAATTG
>JAAYJM010000270.1 GCA_012522895.1 Ignavibacteria bacterium | reverse complement strand
GGATACAGGACTGTTCTGTGTTTTCTCCTAATAATAATTCTCCCCCTTTGAAAAAGGGGGACGGGGGGATTTTCTTTTCTGGATTCTTCACTACGTTCAGAATGACGCTGCCACGCTATATCTCCCGCTGGCGAGGGAAATGGGGGTGGATCTTGCATTCTTTTAATCACGGTTCAAAATCAAAAATATTTACGAAAATTTTCGTATTTTTGCTCTGTGTGAAAATATTTATTGTTATAATTAAGTGTGTTTGATTGAAAAAGCAAGAAAAACAATCTCTCGTTGTTCCAGAAAAAGTATATGAAGAGGATTTTGATACAACGCTGCGTCCAAGGAATTTTGACGAATTTACTGGACAAAAAAAAATCGTTGATAATCTGAGAATATTTATTCAAGCGGCAAGGAAAAGAAAAGAGGCATTAGACCACGTTTTGCTAACTGGACCGCCCGGACTTGGCAAAACCACCCTCAGCTACATAATAGCAAGGGAAATGGAAAGCACTATCAAAATCACCTCGGGTCCCGTCCTCGAAAAACCCGGCGACCTTGCGGGCTTGCTCACTAATTTAGAGGAATTTGACGTCCTTTTCATTGACGAAATTCACCGCCTTTCCCCTATTGTCGAGGAATATTTGTATTCTGCGATGGAGGAATATCGCTTGGATATAATGATTGATTCAGGTCCCTCCGCCCGCACTATCCAGTTGAGCGTGCCTCATTTTACATTGATTGGTGCGACCACCCGCGCTGGCTTGCTTACTGCTCCCTTGCGCTCTCGCTTTGGAATTTCCAACCGCTTGGACTATTACAATAATGACGATTTATATAGCGTTGTTCTGCGTTCTGCAGCTTTGCTTAACGTGAAGATTGACAAAAAAGGGGCTTACGAAATTGCTTCTCGCTCCCGTGGGACTCCTCGAATAGCAAATCGTTTGTTAAGAAGGGCAAGAGATTTTGCCGAAGTTAAGTCGGAAGGCATTATAAACAATGAAATTGCTAAAGTTGCGCTCACAGCCCTTGAAGTTGATGAGTTTGGATTGGACGATATGGACAAAAGAATTCTTTTAACTATTATAGAAAAATTTGACGGTGGTCCTGTCGGAGTGAATACCATTGCCGTTGCTGTTGGTGAAGAAGCTGGGACTATTGAAGAGGTGTATGAGCCATTTTTAATTCAGCAAGGATTTTTGCAAAGAACTCCACGCGGAAGAACTGCCACTGAGCTTTCTTATAAGCATTTCGGTTATAGCAAAAACAAAGACGAAGATTTTTTAATTGAATAGTTGGGAAGCGGGAATTAGGAAACGGGACTGGGAGCTGGGAATCAGGATGTCGCGAACCTGCCAGCTCCCCAAGTTTCCTTTTTCCCCTCCTTCCCATTTGAACTTGGGAAGGGAATTTTCTTATAAAGCTGTGTTTTAGTTACACAGATGTGCCACACTTTCAAAGTGTGGCACATCTTTTCTTTTCTACAATAATTTAATCCCTGACAGGATAATTTTCCTTTTTTATCTAAATTCAGAATATTTTACTGATTTTGATTTTCAGGAAAATGAAGTATTTGAGAATGAATAAAAAAATATAAATTTTTTTGTTAAATAATATTTTATTTGTATATTTGTTATGTAAATGTCTGCTATATGTGAAAGTCGACTCCATGTCGTAGCTCGAAAAACGAGCTTAGCATACTTGCGGACATTTTTATTTTATCATATTTTCACTTGTTAGCTTGTTATTCCGTAGGAATTACATTATTGTAGCAAAAGGGAAGCCTTGACTGTGCTTATCCCGTAGGGATTATATTATTAAACGAAACAAATGATCTAATCCCTGGCGGGATATTATTGGTAACGATGTAATTTCATCTACAATAATACAATCCCTGGCGGGATATTAACGGTAACGGTTCAATTACATCTACAATAATCTAATCCCTGTCGGGATATTTGCGCAGATGTGCCACACCTTCGAGGTGTGGCACATCTTTTTTCATTCAACAATAATTTAATCCCTGGCGGGATATTTGCGCAGATGTGCCACACTTTTGAAGTGTGGCACATCTTTTCTTTTCTACCTGACTTTAATTTGCAGGAAAATGAATGGCTTGACTGAGAAAGGATTTTAAAATCAAGAAAATTTTTTATCATCAATCCAATGAAAAAAAGCATCATTACTCTGAAACTTCTTACTGCGTTCGCTTTGTATTAAGGTTTGAAAAAACTTCCAAATTTTAAGCATAAATTTTTTAAATTTTTCAACATCGTCAAATTTTTTTCCATGATGTAAAAATTTTGAACGTAAACTATAAATTCCTTTTATCAATTGAACTATTTCTTTTCTTTCTTCTTTATTATCAGAAATTGTAAAAGCAATTCGTTCACTAATAGTTGCTTGGATCTGCCCATTTTCATTTTTTAATAATAGTGATTCAAGAGCAACAAATATAGCCGTTAGTTTTTCTGAATAATCGCTTAAAATGGAGCATTTAGAAAATAACATTAATGAATTTAATAAATTATCTTGAAATTCATTCCGTTTAATATTTATTAAATCATGTAATATGTCAAGACCATTTGACTTAAAATTTTGAATATCAGAACAGCAAATTAACCACGGTTTATACGTTAAAGCATAATCGGCTTTAGTATTTGTAATCATTTCATTAATTAACATTAAACTGTATCTTGCATGAATAATCGAATATCCAGAAGGGACTGTAAAGCATGTACAATCTGGATTTTTTGAAGCACAATGAAAGAATCTTAGCAAAGATAAAGCTTTACTTAACTCATTAAAAGCATATTCTTTGGCAAAAATTGGCTCTGCTTCTACTTTGATTAATCCTACAGTTTTATCTTGAAAATCTT
>JAAYJM010000269.1 GCA_012522895.1 Ignavibacteria bacterium | reverse complement strand
GGTTATGACGTTAATGATACTTTTGAACAGCGTAGAGGCAAAATTTTCAATGTTTTAGAAAAAAGAGAAAACGGCTTCCCAAAATATGCTTTAGTAAACTGGAATGATGGAACAATTACAAAAGAATATGTAATTTTTTCGGAAGAAAAAGTAAATTCAAATCTATCTTTTAATAACGGTGCAATAAGCGAGATTAATAAAATTACAGGTATTGACAATAGAATTGATTTTAATATAGAAAAATTAAATATTGAATTTAATGAAAATAATGGGAAAAAAGTAAATTATAATGGTAAATTTAAAGATGAGAAAAGAGTAAATTGGGGAGCATCTCCGGGTGCAAGAGCTTCTGTGGATAGCGAATTTTTCTCGTTACAAAGATTATACGATGTTGATCAAAATATAGTTGCCGATTATCTTAACAAGCTAAGAGTTAAGAAAGGGCTGACCAAAGTCGGCTTAACAAAGCTATTCCCAAAAGAATATAAGCATACAGTTGGCCATTGGCTAAGAAAAGATTTAGGTGGTTCTTTGCCTTCTATGAAAGACTGGTTTCTGCTTTCAAGCTTCCTCGGCTTAGAAGAATGGATGACAAATTACGTTTGCAAGAGAGCGTTAAAATTGCAAGCTGTAAAAAATGGTGAATTCAAATTGCCAAGAGATTTTATTTCCAATAGTTTCGTTGACGAACTATCAAAGCTATATGAATAAAGAAAAAAAAATTGCTGTAGTCCTTATGAGCGGAGGAATGGATTCTACGCTCTGCGCTGCTATTGCACTCTCGCAGGGCTATGAAGTTGCTGGAATGCACCTTAATTATGAGCAGCGCACCAAAGCGAGAGAAGAACGCGCTTTCAATGAAATATGCGATTTTTATAAAATAAAAAAGCGACTACTAATAGACGTTTCATATTTTAAACAAATAGGCAGCTCAAGTTTAACAGAAGTAGATATGCAGGTCAGTAAAGCAGATTTGGACAGCAGTGCTATTCCTACAAGCTATGTCCCATTCCGCAATGCAAATATTCTTGCTATCTCAACAAGTTGGGCGGAGGCTATAAATGCTTCTGCTCTGTTTATTGGGGCAAGTCAAGTTGATGGTAGCAATTACCCTGATTGCCGCCAAAGTTTTTTCGATGCTTTTCAAAGTGCAATAGATTTAGGCACCAAACCTGAAAGCAAAATCAAAATTATTACTCCTTTAATTAATATGACGAAAGCTGATATTGTTCGCGAGGGGGCTAAGCTTGGTGTTCCTTTCGAGCTTACTTGGAGTTGCTATCAAAATAGCGATAAACCTTGCGGGGTATGTGATTCCTGTGCCTTGCGAGAGCGCGGCTTCAGGCTTGCAGGTTTGGAAGACTTGCTTGCAGTTTAGTAAATGTTTAAAAGAACTAACAGTATATTTGCAGCTACTATTTCAAAGAATCTTGCTTTTTATCTTGAAAATGACTTGTTCTTAGTATATACGAAGGAGTTAAAAAAGTGGGCGCCGCGTCTTGCTGCTGCTTTTTCTGATTCGCTTGCCGAACTGCGGCGCGTGCGGAATCGGAAAGATATGCTTTTTTAATAATACTGTCTTTTGTAATTTTCAACTCATTAATACGTGAGTAATGACCAGCAAGCGGAGGAAGCAGCTCGCCATTGCGCCAAAATTCCACCGCACCAGCCCTGCTAAGTGAAAGAATGAAATACTCTTCTGCAGCCCAAATCCTTGCAGTATTAGCGAACATAATCACTTCTTCGCTTCTTCTGTCGTCAATGTTAATTTTAATCCAAACGCTATCCTGCGCCCTTGCTTCTAATCTAATTACTCTTGCGTCTTCAAACAAAGCCATCTCGCTGCTGTCCGGCTTTGCTTCCCTCTCGCTTGTTACTTGAAGAATTTCTTGGCTTGTTATTGCTTTTTTATCGGCACTATCGTAAAAGAGTGTAAAATAAAAAACTACGATGATTACTATAATTATTGTAACGAAAAGAAAGCTGTTAATTATTGTAGTCCGATTAATAAATTTGTATCTATCATTTAAGGAAGAAAGGAGTTTCCCCATTATTTTATTACTGCTGTGTTTTTTACTTTTAAGCGATTTTTCTTTAGTTTCCTTTTCTAAATCTGTTAATAACTCTTGGGCTTTTGGCTTAATTATCGCTTTCTCATCTATCTCAATTTGGAGATATTTAGCATACATTTTATAGAAATTTTTAATGTAAACAATTGGCAAAAAAGTTGTGCTGCCTTCTTCCATTGCTTGGATGTATGCGATACTAATATTTGTATCTCTGCTAGCTTCTTGTTGAGAAACACCCTTTTTCTCGCGAGCTTCCTTTATTTGCTTACCAATTTCTAACATTTTATCTTATTAAATATTTTGTGTTTTTACATAGTTAATTACTAAATTTGTAATTATTTAGTTTTTAAATAAAAAATACATTTTTTTTAACAGAAAAAATAATGCCAAAAATTTCAGTTAACAGATATTTAATTACAAATATTATAATAATTTGCTTAATTACTAATTATAGAACGGAAGGGAGCGAGGATTCCACTAAAAATATAGAAACATTTTTCGCAGGTTCAAAAAGATACACAATAACCGGGGAAAACCCGCCACTTGAAACTAATATCAAACCAATTCCGCTTGCCGTAACTTGTGGAGCTTATACCGGCGTTTTCATTGCTCAGCATTATTTGCAATTAAATACAATTTGGAAGGATCGCACATCTTTTCATGTTGTTGAAGATGGACGCTATGCTCTTTACGCAGATAAAGCTGGACATTTTTTTGGAGCATATTTCACTTCTTACTTAATGTCGGAAAGCTTAATGCTTTCTGGTTTTAGCTATGAAAGTTCCTATCTGATTGGCTCATTGCTCGGTTTGAGCTATTCAACTTATGTGGAAATACTCGATGGATTTGGAAAAAATTGGGGTTTTTCTCCCTCAGATTTTTATGCTGATGTCGCAGGGGCTGCATTTCACCTTTCTCAGGTCTACGTTCCATTTTTACAGAACTTTACACCAAAATTTGCTTATATACCCGCCAATTGGCATGGTGAATTAAAGCGGCAGCCGGCAGATATGTTTATTGACGATTATAGCTCGCATACTTTTTGGCTTTCTATAAACGTTTACAATCTGCTGCCAGAGAATTTAAAAAAATATTGGCTGCCTTGGCTTGAAATTAGCATTGGTTACGCTGCAAGGAATCTTTGCGATCCTTTTGACCCGAACTTTACTTGCGATCCAACGCGCTCAAGTCAAATATATAGCGATGTTTGGGGAAATCCAAAATTTATTGTTGCACTCGATTATAATTTAATTAAGCTTCTTCCCGATGGCCCTGGCTTTTGGAACTGGTTTCGGCAAACGCTTAATAATTTTAAATTACCTTCGCCAGCAATCGAATTTGGTGATATAACAAAGTTTTATCTGCTTTACCCTTTTTCTATAAAGTTGGACAATTTTAGGTTTTAAAAAATTTGAATGAAAAAAGAAAACGAAAATAAAACTGATGAGCTTACTTTTAAAGATAAGTCTGAATATAAGTATAAATGTATCGAAATCAATAAAAACACAGATGCAAAGGCGCCTTTTATTTCAGTGATAGTTCCGGCATATCAAGAAGAAAAAATTATTGAAGAGTCGCTTGTTTGCTATACCGAGCTATTGAAAAGAAAGTATAATTTTGAGCTAATAGTAAGCGATGGCGGAAGTGTTGATAAAACGGTGGAAATTGCAAAAAAATATGCTGACAAAATTGTTGTTCATACTGACGAAAAAAGACAAACCATTGCCGGCGGTAGAAACAATGGAGCTATCGCGGCTGAGGGCGATATATTAGTTTTTATTAATGCAGATACAAAACCACAAGATCCAGAAGCATTTTTCCAATGGATTAGTAATTGGGCAGAAAATAAAAACGGCTATGCCAAGGCTGGGGCGATTGCTTGCAAGGTCTATGCCGATTCTGACGAAATTACTTTTAAAGATAAGCTGTTTTTTTCTATACATAACTGTTACGTTTGCTTTCTTAATTCTTTGAGAATAGGGATGGGGCGTGGCGAGTGCCAAATTATAAAATCTGAGGTTTTTAAAAGTGTAAATGGCTACAACGCCGATGTGGTGGCTGGAGAAGATTTTGACTTATACAGAAGAATTTCCAAAAAGCATTTAATCAAATATTCAAATGAGCTTGTGGTCTATGAATCTTTAAGAAGGTATAGAAAATTTGGCTATCTCAGAATAGTTTTAACTTGGTCATTTAACTCAATTTCCGTTATGCTACGCGGAAAATCTATTTCTAAAATTTGGGAAGCAGTAAGGTAATCGCTTAAGGATTATTGAGATTTTTGTCAGAACCGTGATTTACTTGACCAGGAATCGGGAATCGGGAGTCGGGAATCAGGGAGAAAAGAGATAGTTCAGAGTGTAGTGAAGAAACCAAAATCGAAAAATCCCCCCGACCCCCTTTTGCAAAGGGGAAGATTCTTTTTAGAGGGAAAACACAGAACAGTCCTATATCCCCCGCTGGCGGAGGCCAGCGGGTGGAAAAAGGTTTTTGAAGAAATCCCCCAAACCCCCTTTTTCAAAGGGAGAAAATTATTATTAGGAGGAAACATAGAACAGTCCTGTATACCCCGCTGGCGGAGGCCAGGGGGTGGAAAAAGTATTTAATGAAAAAAAATATTCCGTAGGAATTAAATTATTGTAGCAAAAGGAAAACCTTGACCGTTAATATCCCGTAGGGATTAAATTATAAAAGCGTAACAAATAATTTAATCCCTGCGGGATATTATTGGTAACGATGCAATTTCTTCTACAACAATTTAATCCATGGCAGGGTATTTTCCAGATGGACGCCGCCACCTCGAAGGTGGAGTCCATCTTCGCAGTGCAAGATTAATTAGTATAAATCATCACAGTATCAAATCTGATTTTATCTATATTTGTAAGTTTGGGTATTGCAAAAGCGTCTTTATGCCAATTTAATATCTCAGGTAGTGGATCTGTAAATGATATTTTGAGTAAATATAAATATTCTTCTGTTTGAGAATTATAATATAATTTTCTTTCAGTATCTGC